>CAZESO010000268.1:0-3510 GCA_964515325.1 uncultured Roseburia sp.
GCTTCAACCACATCACACTATATTTTCTTTCTACACAAACTAATCAGTATATAGAACAATAGAAAAACTTCTATTAAAAAACGAAGTGGTTAATATAACATCCGACTTATATAATCTTGTTCTTGTCATATTAACCACCTCTTTTCCTATAACTGCAATATTTCTAACACATATGATAATGTAAAATATTGTATATGTCAACCATTTTTATCTAAACACTCGTATACACACCTATCATGTATGACAATTCTTCCTCAGGTTTTAAGAATCCATTTTTCAGCAATCCATCCACAACCATTCCGCGCATAAATGGTATTTCATGCATACAGTAATTAAACTGTGACATAAGCCTGTCTGGAATTTCTCCGCTCATAACATTTTCGCAAAATTCCATATATTCTTCGCCTATCTCCATCAGTTCTGTCCATATTGAAAGTAACTCTTTGTTATATATTTCAATCGGTACTGCATATCGCAATGTTTCACTATTATGACTGTCTGAATATACTCCGAAGGTTATCTCATATCCTTCATCACATTTCCTGATAACCTGTAAATCGATCAGATTTTCAATCTCCCTTTCTGAAAGTTTATCAATTTCACCATTTAAAACCTGATTAATCAGCTTTGCATTTTCATTCCATACAAGCTTTGCTTTATCCATATCAATCTGTTTTTCTGTTACAAATGCATTAATGATTTTTCCATATTCTTCGCGACTTACTGAATGTCCAACCCACATGTATTCAGGACCATCATACTTCTGTGTACCCATAATATCCCAGCTACCGTCATTTGGTCGCACTGTATCATAATTAAACTGAAGATTTCTCTTATCATAGAGCGACCACTGAATATCATCTGCAAGTCTAAGGGCAAGAGTCCATTTCTGTTCCTCATAATCCTGATACTTACCTAAAATATAATTTCCTGCCTGCAATTGCAACTCTCTTGATTTTTCCAAATACTCCTTAGCCACTTTCACAAACCTGTCTTGAATTCCTGCAAGCTTATCCTGCATTTTTCTCCAGCTTTCTGCACTCACTATTACAAAATTTGTCTCGTAAGTGGCTGTTTCGGGTTTATTGCCATCCTTTATAAGTAATGTTGCCTCTGTCATTCCCTCTACAAAGGGTTCAATATACGGCATAGCAATACCCAGCTCTATAGACAATTCCTGCATAGTCACAGGATTTCTATACGCCTCAATTAAAATATTTTTACATACCTTTCCATGCAAATTATCATAAATATATATGTTTGGTTCCCATTTTCTACTTACTGCACCACTTTGACTAATTTCTATTTCTTCAGGTGCATAACTTAATTTTCCAAATGTCCTTGCCATCGACATTCCCTCCTTCAATCTCTGTCTGCTTTTAAATAACTTTGTTTTAACAGTTCCTTCAGGAATGGAAAGTTTTTTTGATATTTCAGCAATGCTTTTATTTTCAATATAATAAGCTACTATTATTTCTCTAAAATCCTTATGAATAAGCGATAATTCCCTGCGAAGCTCATTAATTTCCTCATCATGCAACACTTTATCTTCCAGCAACTCATTTGAAGCAATATCCAACTCTTCTATTTCTGTAAATTCTTCATTTTGAAATTTAATATGCTTCTTATTTGCCCATCTTGCATAACGATTCTTCACAATTGTCCACACCCAGCCATTGAAACTTTCAGGGTTTGCACCATTTGATAACGCTTTTAATATTTCAACTGCTGCCTCAGATGCCAAATCATTTGCCTCATCAGCATTATTCGTCTTTTTCAAATAATAATAGTAAATCTTATCTACATAATTTTCACAAAAATATTCTTCTCTTGTCATGACAATTCCTTTCCGTCCCTCATTAATATAGTGTCGGAAATTCTCATTCGGTTTTAAAAATATATTTTTCACTTTCTAATCTGCTTACCAAAAGTCAAATGAAGTATCACGCCCTTCATAACACTTGTTATTGTTAACGCAAGCCATATCAGTGATACTGTATGCCGTAGATAAAAATGCAGATGCCATTATATGCAGAGCTAATTTTATTAAGCTTTGATATATTGAACCTTCGGTGAGGTTAGATTTTGACTTGTTTTCCATAAATTTATGCTCCATTTCTCATTCTTACGGGACAAACTTCAATTTTCTTAATTTTCACCCGTAGTTTTATTATCTAAAAATAAAAATCATTCCTAATTTTACGGACTATAATTCTTTTTTTCTAAATTTAACCCGTAAAAAATCTCTTTTTTCAATGAAATTTTATAAAAAATCCAGTTTTTTAGCACAAATTTACGGGGTAAATATTTCAATTTAATTTTCTACCCGTAAACATACAAAAAAGCACCATCAAATCTTGCAAAATTTACAGGCAAAATTCAGTTTATTCTAAAAACAACCCGTAATAATCAATAATCGTATTAAATTTTCACCATAACAATCAGAACAACTCCTATTATTAATCCACTATTATTTCAAACACTTCCTAAGTCGCATAAGTGTAACCCTATTTCTTACACAAGGCGAATACTCAATCAACTCCTGCTCCTTCTCATCTGCTACATCTATATCCGACAACTTTGCCTTTATATTAAGTTTATTATATAACTCTAACAAATATTCAGCACTTGGCACTTTTTCAATCTCTCTACATATATCATCCCAACACTCAGCCAATCTTTTACCACTTATACCACTAGCACAATCCTTAGCATTCTCATGTAAAATCTCATTATACAACTCATCTGTAAAAATCCTACCAATATATTCACTAGCATATTCTACATAATCCTTAAATTTAATATTTTTAATCTCTGACAATCTGTGATATTCCCTTGCAGCAATGATTGTTCCAACTCCAACCTTCTCACCATGAAGTGCATCAGAACTAACACCCAAACCTTTTGGTGCCATTTCAATAATATGTGAAATATGATGCTCTGCCCCCGATGCCGGTCTTGAATTACCAAACATCTGCATGGCAAGACCAGATAACAACAAGCCATATGTGAGATTTTCAAATGTCTTTTCATCTCCACTTTCAATTCCTTTAGCACAAGCCAACACTTCACTTGTAGCCTTCATAGTCATCTCTGCAATGCTATTACAATAAAATTCTTCTGTCAATATATTCGCAATCTTCCAATCAGTCAACGCAATATATTTGCCAATCATATCTCCAAATCCTGACTTAGCAAGATATGTTGGTGCATTCTTTATAATATCAATATCAGCAACTACGATAGTTGGTGCCACAGCTGTTAATGTTTTCTTGCAACCATGCCATGTCATTGCCGCCACAGAGGAGCAAAATCCATCCACACTTGCCGCTGTCGGGCAGGACACAAACTCCAGATTCTTCTGATACGCGCAATAACGGGAAATATCGTGAACGGTGCCCGCGCCGATTGCCAGAATCACTTCTGTTTCCGCCGGCAGTCGCTCAAACACAAGCGCCACACCATGCTCATTTGCGTGTAAATTGTCTGGATTTAAAATCACTTCGAAAT
>CAZESO010000269.1:0-3491 GCA_964515325.1 uncultured Roseburia sp.
CCTTCAACCATCTTCTTAGAATGTTCAGCAACCTTTCTTAAACATTCATCTCCGTAGAGATCCTGTGAACCTGTGCAGAACCAAATCTTGTACGCTTTGTTCTTTAACATTTTATTTGTTCCTCCTTAAAATTTATATCATTTTTATTAGTACCTTGAGTTTGCTCTCCTACGAGCTTCAAATCAAAAAGGCATTCATATTCGTATTATACAACGAAACTCCCGATATTAACAAGTATATTTTTTTAAATTTGCAAAGATTTTTATAGCATCTGTTTAACAATCTATTTATTAGTTAAATATTCCATTATTCCTTCGCCAATAGCTGCTGCCACTTTTTCTTGATAATCACTGTTCACAAGTAATTCTGCCTCCGAATAATTAGACAAAAAACCACATTCCACGATTACTGCAGGACATTCTACATTTTTCAAAATATAGTAGTTGGAATTTTCTTTATGTAATCTTCCATTATCCTCATCCACTTCCTGTATCAAATACTTTTGAATAATAGCCGCAATCTCTTCTCCATATTCAGAATCCTTATAATAAAAAACCTGAGCCCCTTTTACCCCTTCGGACGGATAACTGTTTTGATGAATACTAACCATCATATCCGGTTGCGTATTATCAATAATTTCACATCTTTTGTCCATATCCGAGCGTTTCTTATTCGTGTCACTTTCATCATAAAGACCATTTTCATCCTCTCTTGTCAGTACAACCTTCACTCCATTACTTTCTAAATATGCTTGAAGTTTTTTTACAATGCTAAGATTTATCTCGCTTTCTATGCACCCATTAACACCTATTTTTCCAGGATCCTTTCCTCCATGTCCTGCATCAAGGACTACTGTATATTTAGCCTCTGTTTCCTCAACCTTATTACTGTTCTCTTTTTTTGTGGTAGCTTCATTTTTTGTTTTAGCTTTTTCAGATACACAACCTGCCCCTAAGCATATAAAACACAAGGCAGTTATCATAATAACTGCCATTGTTGTTTCAATATATTTCTTTTTTAATTCCACAACCACCAGTCCAAACATATATTATCCATATACTATATGCTTAAACGGTACATTTTATTCACTAATATACCCTTCTATAAGCCCCCACACCCAAGGCTCCTCAAGTCCAAGTCTCCAGCATGCTACTCCTCCAATATTATACTTCGACATTACATCAAGCTTTGCCTGAACAGATTTTTCTTCTTCAAGCCACACTCTCATAAGACTGTTTCCTTCTTCATACTCAGCATAATATTGCGATAAATCCTCAACCCAGAACATATTAACTCCATGAGCTTCTAATTCTTTTTCTGCACTGCCAAATCCAACAGCTTTACTATCCAAAGCATAACTGCCTTTTACATTATCTTCTACAATCTGAGAACCATCCTCAGCAAACTCTACAGGTGTCTCAGACCATATTCTTGTATAAAAAGGTATAGCATTGATAACTCTTGTACAATCACCTTCACTAATAGTCTCTTTAATTCCATTTTCTACATATGGCAAAGATGCAACCGACCCTGCTTCCGGAGCCCCTGACCAATGTTCATCATAGCCCATAATCACAAGATAATCTGCTACTTCAAGAACTGTTTCTCTATTATAATACTGATTAATATTCGATGGCACATACATATCAACCGAAAGCACTATACCCTCTTTTCTACACCATACAGACAATTCACATATAAATTCAACATAATCATCTGCAATTTCTATACCAATACATTCAAAGTCAACATTAATACCGTCTATTCCATTTTCCTTAACATCATCTATCAGATTCTTAATAAGAGTTCTTCTTGACGTTGTATGCGAAAGTACATCTGTTACAAAATACTCACCATCTTCACCATAGTTGAAATCATTTATAAGCGCCCATACCTGTATATTTTTATTGTGGGCTTTTTCAACATATTTTTCACTCGAAAAGCTCTCAATACTTCCATTGCTGTCAGCCAAAGTATACCATGTCGGCGAAATAACATTAAGCGGTGTTGCATCTTGCACTAATTCATCAAAGCTATCATTACCGGTATTATTTGACATTTGATGCCAGCCCAAGCATATTTTCCCCGTCTGTGTTATATGGGTATATTCCTCCGGCAACTTTTCTCTTTCTACCAACTTCTGCTGGCTCTCGCCAATTGAAGACTTTTTAATATAACCGGTTACACCATTTGAATCTGTAACCAATATAAAATCCTCTTTTTCTGACACCACAATAAGCTCATCACCCTTTTTAACAGATGTTAAAATTTCTGTTCTCTCACTTGCGTCCACACGAAGATTAGTATCCTCACTTACCACCGCCATCTCATTTTCAAAGGTAGCAGTAATTACAACTCTATCAGGATCACTTACTGTTTTATAATCAAACTTCCCACCAATTTCCTCTAAAAATCCGGCAGAAACATAATATGTACCATTAACTTCTAACACGATGGATGTACCAAAATCCTGCTCATTACCATCAATATCTGTATATTTACTGCTGCCTACATAACTATCATAAATATTTGTAGCCGTTGTATACACCAGAACTTTCTCATTTTTATCTATATAACATTTATTGTCAATGTTCTTTCTGTATTCTGTATAAGGTAAATAAACTTCATCACTCTCTTTAAACCCCATACCAATAACATTACCATCACACACTACTATATAGGTATTCTTCCCTGCAATTTCCGAATAACCGTAGAATTCCTTCAAATCCTTTTTAGTATCATTGGCCTTCTCTTCACCACATGCCGATATAGCCAATATCATTATTAGTATTAATATTATTGAACCAAATCTTTTCAACATTTTTTTATCCTCTCTAAATGTACCTTCGTGTTGTAGAATACAATTTTATCATATAATCCTTTGCTATTCTACCTTTTTTTGCCCAACCATCCCTTTTAAAAGTTTCTATGTAGTATGCAGAATTCCTTTTATTTCCCATACAAAAGTACACTTATCTTAATTCTTAAATCTTTAAATTTAGTTGTCAAACGACTTTATATTATAAAATCCCAGTTCAATCAACTTTCCATTGTCATCTAGTATGTAATCCCTCATATAATTAGTTTCCTCTCCTAAAAAAAATTCATCAATCACTCTGTCCGGGCATACTTCATAGCCCTCCAAAGTAATTCTCACTCCCTTTCTTTGCAATATGTTTAACTCTTCCAATAACTGAACATTCATTTCTTTCAATGTACTGTCCTCCCTATGGTATCTATCATGCCTATATGTGATATATATTTCTTAAAAGGCCTGTTTATTTATTGTAAATTGTTAGCGACTCCCATAAAGTCGAGAAGATTTTTTTCAAGAGTTTCTCTTCGCAAAAACATTTCATCACTAAAGTTTTCTTTCAGATTAGGTTCCCATTGTCCCAGTTCAAAAACATAATTATTAACCGGATATGTTTGAATCTCATCTTCTTCAAAACCTGTAGAATAGAATGCTGTATATATTGTTGTTCCTGTAT
>CAZESO010000270.1:0-3481 GCA_964515325.1 uncultured Roseburia sp.
CAAATAAATATTTTGATTTTGAAGAATTATAATGAGAATTTATATAAATTTGATTTTCATAATATTCTTTATTCTCTGCATCAATAAATTTATTTTCTGTATTTTTTCCTGTATTTTCTTTATTAAAGAAATAGTTATAAACTGTTGTACCAATAACTGGTATTCCCATAAGGCATTCGTATATTTTCTTGCTTTCAATAACACTTGGGTTATCTAACAAAGCAGTATCAGGACTAATAAATATCATTTTTTTAACATTTTCCTTATTATTTAAAAATGACATTGCAGCAATGGCACTACTATTACCGGAAGAAATAATATCAACACTTTCACCTACAATTTCCTTTATGAAATCTGTAATAAGTTGAACGTATAAATAGTTAGTGTAAGTAATATAAGGTTTATCTGATAATCCACATCCAAGTAAATCAATCATATAAACTGTATGTTCTTCTCCGAGTCCTTCATACAGTTTGTCCCATTCTAAATTTGAACCTCCTGGATTTAATTCATGAATGAGAAGAAGAGGTTTACCAGAGCCATATTTCTTATATGATATGTTACCGTACTTCCAATTAAAAATAAATCTTTCAACATTAGCTTTTTTATTTGTAATAATTTTAGCGTTTTTATTATTTTCATTGTTGATAAAATAATTAACAGCTGCTAATGAACCTGTCACAGATGCTAAGAATAATACCTTTTTCATTAAACTAGATTTTGCCATAAACTAAACCACCCTTTCTGTTAATATATATAGTATAATCCTTTTTGATGAATTTTAAAAGTAATATTTATAACTTGTTTATTTTATGTTATACTCACATAAGATAATAAAGTTATATTTTATGAGGTAGGAAAAATGACAAAAGTAGAAGAGTATTTATATAAAAGACTTGATTATTTATCAGAAGAAAAGGTTGTATTGATTACAAAAATTAATAAAGTCACAATTGAAATAGAAGAGGTTGATGGAAAGATAGAAGAAATGTCAAATGATATGGATACTGCATTTGAAATTTTTTCACCTAAGCCAAAGAAAAATGATTTTAATAGAAATGAAATTGAAAGATTATCAAAAAGAAAAGACGAACTCATTGCACTTAGAAATGAATTTGTTCAACAATGTATGGTTGTAGAAGAAGATATAGTAGAGATAAAAGAATCTCTTGGCGAAGAGTTTGATGAAGATTTATTATATGACATAAATGAATTTAAGGAAGAGATGGTTTATGGACATAAAATTTTAGATAAACAAGAAATAGAAAAACAGGAGATTGCAGCAAAGATAAATAGTATTACAATTTCACCTATAAACAATATGATTCATAAATGTGAAATCTGTGATAAAATAATTAATGTAGATCCGGTAAGAGCTAGAATGGAAATGGAATTAATTTCTAAAGAACTCAGAGATATGTCTGAAAATCTTAAAAATATTATATATGAATTAAAACCTGCAGATTATAAAGATGTTAATATTTGTGTTGCTTTGGAGAGAATGGTAAATCTTGTTAAATTAAATACGGAAATGATAATTAATTTGAATATTACAGAAAATAAGTTTAAATTAACACCTGTCATTGAGATGACATTAATAAGAATTATTCAGGAGGCTGTTGATAATAGCATTAAGTATTCTGAAGGGAAAAATATTAATATTAATTTAATATATGATGAGGAGTTTGTAAAGGTTGAGATTGAGGATGATGGAAAAGGTATTAATTTTGAAAAAACTATAGATGATAGTGGTAATATTAATACACTAGGCTTATCAATGATGAGAGAAAGAACATACTTATTAGGAGGAGATATCAAAATTATTACTGACGGAAAAGGAACTATAATTACAGTAACTGTACCATTAAATAATTAAAAAAAGTTAGGAGTGATTTTTATAAGTAGATTGTATATTGAAAACGATGATAGGGGAAAATTAAAAGTAAATGAAATAGATGAAGGGTATACACAAAATAAATTTGATATTACTAATTTAACAGAAAGGGAAAAGGAAATATTAAATTTACTTTCAAAGGGATTATCTAATAAAGAAATATCTAAAATATTAAAAATAAGTTATAACACTGTTAAGAATCATCTATATAATATATATAAGAAAATGAATGTGTCAGATAGAATGCAAGCAGTAATCACTGCAAATATTAATCAAAGTTAATAAAATGTTTCACGTGAAACATTGCTTTTAAATAATAGGAATTTTCACCGAAATAACCAAAGCAATGGAATTTAAAGTAAGTTTGCGAAGTAAACTGGTAAGTGCTGGTTATGGCACTTTTTGAAAAACATACCAAATTCATATAGATTTTAATACTAGCATGTGTTAAAATTAAGATACTAGATAAAATGTTTCACGTGAAACATTAAAAGAAAGGCGTTACTATGGGAAGAATTATTGCGATAGCTAACCAAAAGGGCGGTGTAGGAAAAACAACAACTTCTACAAATCTGTCTGCATGTTTGGCTGAAAAAGGTAAAAAAGTTTTATTAGTAGACATTGATCCACAGGGAAATGCAAGTAGCGGTGTGGGTGTAAATAAAAATGAATTGGAAAATACAGTATATGAGATGATTATTGGAGAATGTACATTAAAAGAATGTATGTTGGAAAATGTGTTAGAAAATCTTAGTGTGTTGCCATCAAATGTTAATTTAGCAGGTGCAGAGATAGATTTAATAGGTATTGAAAATAGAGAATTTATCTTGAAGGAAAATATTGCTGAGATTAAGGATGATTTTGATTTTATAATAATCGATTGTCCTCCTTCACTTAATATGCTTACAGTTAATGCGATGACTACAGCAGATTCAGTACTTGTTCCAATACAATGTGAGTATTATGCCTTAGAAGGTTTATCACAATTAATGCATACTATAAATTTAGTAAAAGAAAGATTGAATCCTGAACTTCAAATGGAAGGTGTGGTATTTACTATGTTTGATGCACGTACAAATCTTTCTTTGCAAGTGGTTGAAAATGTAAAAGATAATTTAAAACAAAATGTATATAAGACTATCATACCAAGAAATGTCAAATTGGCTGAAGCTCCAAGTTACGGATTACCGATAAATCTTTATGATGGTAAGTCAGCAGGAGCTGAAAGTTATAGATTATTAGCTGAAGAAGTAATGGAATATAGTTTGGAAGATTAATAAAATTTACATTGAGAGGTTAGAAAATGGCAGTTAAAAGAAGTGGTTTAGGAAAAGGTTTGGATAATATGATTCCTGTTGGAAAAATTGAAAAACCTAAAGAAAAAGTTGTTGAGAAAATAGTAGAGAAAGTTATTGAAAAGAAGGTTGAAACAATGATTAGAGTGGCTGATATAGAGCCTAATAAGAGTCAACCTAGAAAGAATTTTAATGAAGATGCTTTACAGGAGTTAGCGGATTCTATTAAACAATTTGGAATAATTCAGCCATTAGTTGTACAGAAAAGAGATGGTTATTATGAACTTATTGC
>CAZESO010000271.1:0-3477 GCA_964515325.1 uncultured Roseburia sp.
ATAAATTATATAATAGAAAAAAGGAAGTTGTTAGCCAACTTCCTTTTTTCTATTATATATCAGCACCAACAATTGAGCTAATACAAAATTATAAGCTATGTAAATCACATAATGTATAGGTTCCATATATATCCTAAACTCGCTTATCCATGTAACTAATTTAGATGCATCAAGAAGCCACATAATCACTAATGTAGATGTTACTGCTACTATTGTGTATAAATTAATTTCCAAAACATTAATTCGTCTTATAATTTCCGACTCCATACCCATAAATCGAAGAACTGAATAAAACTTTCTTCTTAATCTAAAGAATGATGAAACAATAAACACTTCGAGTATGGCTATAACTATTAATATGGCAAATGAAATTAACAAAAGTCTTACTCTATTATCAGCTTTATTTTGATCTTCTTCAAGTGCACCAACACGATATGAGCTAATGGCATCATAACCTTCCTTTTCAAGTGCCTCTATAACTTTATCTGTATACGCATAATGTTCAATGTATAAAGACGCCTGATGACTTCCATAATCATAAAGCTCATAAAAAAATTTTTCACTTATGCACATGAATGGTGCAAGAATTAACTCCGTTGGATTACTCACATAAAGCTCTTCAAATACCACCTCTTCAATCTTACCTGAATTTGACAATTTATCCGTATATACATTTACTGTTCCACTTTCCTTAAAAAATATATCACATAACTTATGAGCTATACCTGCGCATAATTTAGTTGGCTCATTATAGTATTCTGACAAACTAATATCATATTCTTCAATTTCATCCCCTATAATCGGTATAAGCGACTCACGGTAAGTATATTTTCTGTCAACTTCACACCATCCGCCTTCTAATCTTATCTTTCCCTGCTTATATGATGCAGTAAGCATATCACAAAATGACTTCGAAAAATATATTTGTGATGTTTCTTCCTTTAATATTCCTACCACTTCAAAATCTTGTTCATAATAAGTATCTCCCCAGAAATTTTCATTTTTAAAGAAAATCTTCTGTTCTCCGGCATCTTCAAGGCTTCCATCTATATACATAACTATATCATTTCGTTCCTGTGGCAACCTTCCTTCTATCAAATCATTGTCGGTTATACAAGATGCCGAACGCATATATTTTGAAGCAACATCTTCATTAAAACTCACATATCTGCCATCATTAATCCTTATTTCTGTGCCACCTATAATATTATAATTGTCAGTATTATAATTTGTCAGATAATAATCCTCGCCCGGTACACTAGCATATCTAATATCATTGCACAAATCATATTCATCCACAGTCACCACATATTCCATCGAAGAAAATTTATTAATATCTTCTTCTGTTAATGCGCTTCCATCTGCTTTTTTCACAATGATACGTTTATCATTTTCATATGCAAAAATATCATCATCATATATCTTTGTATGTGTATCATCATAGTTGCTAATTATTTGTCCAATAAACACATATGAAACTATGGCTGTAACAACTACAAAAAGTGCTATTAAAAGTGACCTGAATGGTTGTCTGATTAGATTTTTAAGTGTATACTTCCAAGCTATTCTCCATTTATTTTGTTCGCTCTTTGTCTCTAACTCTTCCTTTTTCTTTGATGAGGATTCTGCCTCTCTAATCTCTGTATCTGACACTACTTTACCATCAAATAATCTTATTTGTCGATTTACATATGCCTCTGCCATATCATAGTTATGGGTTACCATAATAACCAGCTTTTCTTTAGCAATCTCTGCAAATAATTCCATTATTTTATTGGCATTATCACTATCCAAATTACCGGTAGGTTCATCTGCAACTATTACATCTGCCTCTTTAGCCAAAGCTCTTGCTATGGCAAGACGTTGTTTTTGCCCACTTGATAGCTTCGATGCCTTTTGATTAATAAAATCCTCCAAGCCAACCCGCTTAATAACCTCTTCAGCAAAACTGCGTATGTTATCTTTTCTGACACCTCGAATGATAATCGCACTTTCCACATTATCATAGACTGTATATTCATCAATGAGGTTGTACTCTTGAAATACAAAACCTATCCTATTTTTCCTATATTCGTCCAAATCACTATCATCCCATTCAGACATAGGTTTTCCATCAATATATATTTCTCCCTCTTCAAAGGTTAACATACCGGAAATTACACTTATAAGTGTCGATTTTCCACTGCCACTTTCTCCTGTAACAGCCACAAATCCTGTATCCCCAAAATCCAGAGATATTTTTTGCAACGCCATTTCAACACTTGTTGCTGAATAATAAAATTTATTAATATTTTCTAACTTTATATGCATTTCAAATCCCCCTCCCTAATTCTTCGCTGCCAATTGCGCAGGAGGACGTTTTATAATTCCAATAACCGATAAAACCGACACAATTATGTTAACTGTAAATATTGCCATAATCAACAACACAATATACATCCATGGGCACAAATACATAAATTCAAATACCTGCACACCTGACAAAAACTCACATATAATTGTTGTTGCTAAAATTGGTATTAGTTGTGTAAATAATGTAATGATAACTATCTCCATTACATATGACATTATTATATTTCCCGGCGTTATGCCTATTAGCCTATATACCACCAATTCTTCTGTTCTTCGTATTGAATTAGCTTTCATAGTGAAAACCAGCACCACAACAGACAATATAAACACTATGGCTGTAATAATTGTCCTTACCCGAATATCCTCTTTTATCTGCTCCTGATATGCTTCCATTTCATCGCCATATGTATAAGTTGCTTTTATAACCGGCTTTCTATACTTATTATTTTCTCCATACCCTTCAATATACGAGGCATTTAACTCATTAAAATAGTTCACCACCGCCTCCGGCTCATCCGTATATAACAGAAAATCTTTTATGTAGTTTTGCTCCCACTGGTCTTCCCATTTTATCCATTCAGGTGCAATATACACACTCATTTCTTCAGTATCACTGATTCCACAAATCAAAAATTCCACAGTTCCTGCATAATAAGAAGCTGTACCATTCAAAAAATCTGATACATCCTCTGATACAGCTGCAAGTACATTTTCTTCACTTAATACCCCTTCCAAAACCGCTTTATCTATAACGATTTCATTTTCATTTTCAGGCATACGTCCATACAACAGCTCATCCTTATTCAAATTCTTTATATCAACATATGAATAATTCTTTATGCTTTGATTAACATTTGTTAATTGAGCATAGTTGTGAGATGTCATAGTCAACCAACTTTTGCTAGTGCCATATATATCCGCTTCAAGGTTACTTGTTTCTTTAAACTTAGTATATGCTTCTTTAGCTATACTTGCTTTCTCACAATTAACTTTCACGTAATGCGAATCTGCAGTAACCTTCTCATACGGCTTTGCAGAAAGCACCCTATAAAAATCCGAAACTGATAACAACATAAGAATTGATGATATCATAAATACCACATACATAAAAATTTGTTTTTTTCC
>CAZESO010000272.1:0-3455 GCA_964515325.1 uncultured Roseburia sp.
TATCCGGCAGAAATCTGTCAGAAATATATCGATTTGAAAGAACGGCTGCATTTACCAACGCAGCATCTGTTATCTTAACACCATGGAATACTTCATATCTTTCCTTCAAACCACGAAGAATTGATATAGTATCCTCTACTGTCGGTTCGTCCACCATAACAGGCTGAAATCTTCTCTCTAATGCAGGGTCCTTTTCAATGTATTTTCTATATTCGTCCAATGTTGTAGCGCCAATACAATGAAGTTCACCGCGAGCTAACATAGGTTTTAACATATTTCCGGCATCCATAGCTCCATCAGTCTTACCTGCACCAACTATAGTATGAAGTTCATCAATAAATAAAATAATCTGTCCTTCGCTTTTCTTCACTTCTTCAAGAACAGCCTTCAAACGTTCTTCAAACTCACCTCTATATTTTGCTCCCGCTACCAACGCTCCCATATCAAGTGCAAATATCTTTTTATCCTTAAGACCTTCCGGTACATCACCTGACACAATTCTTTGAGCCAGTCCTTCCACCGCGGCTGTCTTTCCTACACCCGGCTCACCTATAAGAACCGGATTATTCTTAGTCTTTCTTGATAAGATTCTAATTACATTTCTAATTTCATTATCTCTACCGATAACCGGATCAAGTTTCTGATTCCTCGCTCTTTCCACCAAGTCCGAACCATACTTTTCGAGTGTGTCATATGTTGCTTCCGGATTATCACTTGTCACTTTCTGATTCCCTCTAACTTCTGAAAGTGCCTTCAAAAATCTATCTCTCGATATTCCATATTCATTCCATAAATTAACAATCTGTCTATTTGGATGCTTAAGCAATGTCAAAAATAAATGTTCAACAGAAACATATTCATCTCCCATCGCCTTTGCTTCGTCTTCTGCTGTGATTAACACCTTATTAAGGTCATTACTGATACGTAACTGTCCACCTTGCACCTTTGGTTTCTTGTTCAAAAACTCTATCGCTTTATTCTTGAAATGAGCAAGATTAATCTCCATCTTCTCAATCATCTTGGCTATAAGACCATCATTCTGTTCTACTAACGCTACAACTAAATGTTCCTGGTCAATTTCCTGATTCCCATACTCATATGCAAGCTTCTCACAATCTTGCACGGCTTCTATGGATTTCTGTGTAAATTTGTTAATATTCATAATGTAACTCCCTTCCGAAGTGCTTTAATGTGATTCTTCACATTCTCCCTCAATTCTATTCAAAATACTTCTTGTTACAAAATGAAATATAACACCTTTTATTAGCACTGTCAAGAGGTGAGTGCTAATCATTTTCACTTATCTTCCTAAAACTCCCACGTTTGCTGCTCCATCACTTCTATCTGTGATGAAACCATTACTTCTTCTTCGACACCCTTTTTATGCTCGCCTCGAAGGTACTGTACGCCGCCTCTCAGACTTGTATTTACAAGATTTAATACATAAATATTATCAAATCTTGAGTATATCGAATCTCCACCCAGACCACTCAGGCATATCAGCTGTGTATTGGTTTTCTTAGCCATATCCATAAGTGGCTTTAACAAATGTGCAGAATTGGTCTGTGCAAAGGGATTGTCCATTACAAGAACCTTGCCCTCATTTTTATCTGCAAAAATATCCGTTTCATCCCTTCGCATATAGTGAAGCAGGCTTGACAGAATAACAAATGCAGACAAGAAGCCTTCACCACCGGAATTTCTTGATACATCAGCCCATGTAATCGGATATTCCCTCTGTTCTTCTATTTTATACAGCTTAATCTGTATATTGCCCAGACCAATGATGGAATCATACAGGTTCTTAGTTGTAATCCTGCTACTGAAGTAATCTGTAGCATTTTCATTATTCTCATAAAGGCGGATACCACCATCTGTCAGTTCATCCATATAATCATCCATTCTCTGTCGATACAAGCCTTCATTTTCTTCCCATTCCGGAATCTGTATTCTAAGCATCTTAATCGGTCGTTCTCTTATGGTTATTGTAGAATTATTATCAATCATTGACATATTATTATGCACTTCCTTAACATAATCCTCCAACAAGCCTGCTATCTTTTCTTTTTCCTTTTCGACCATGGATATATCTACTGCAAGCTTTTCCAACTGGCTGTCGTATGACTGAATTGTCATAGTCATCTGTTCCAGCACAAGCTTTGCATTATCTTTCACAGACAGCATAGCCTCTAATGGTTTTGAATAATAATCCTCTGCATAAATATCCCTTCGCAAAAGACCATTAAGCTTTGACTGTACCTTTTCCTTTTTCTCAAGCAGCGTCTCCTTTGAATTCCTATAATCTCTTCGTATGGTTCCGGTAAATTCACGAAGCTTTGTCTCGCTCATATCTGCCAAAGGCATTTCCCAGTCGACAGCTTCTACCACCTCCAAATCCTGATATTCAGACAATACATTCATATTTTGATTGATGCTTTCAATATGCCTGTTAATATTATTCTCCTCAGCTTTAAGCTCTTTAATACGATATTCTATCTTACTGATTTCAGCATCAAAATCAATTATAAATATTTCTTCTATCGCAAGCGGTTCTGTCTGACCACATTCACTATTTAACTGGTTTTTCTTTATATTAGCTTCACTTTCTTTAACTGCAATTTTTGTATTTTTATCATTCATTACAGATTTCAAGTCGTCAGCTTTTTTATTATATTTGTCCGCAGCCATTTCATAATCAGAATATTCATCTTCATTGTAGATAATTTCCTTCCACTCATCATCTTTCAGTGAATATTTCTCTTGAAGCCTTCTCAATTCTCTCTCGGCCTTTTCCAATTTCTGCGTAAAATTGTTACACTGCTCCTCTGCATCCCTGATATCTCCGGACACCTTTGTTGTAATCACATCATATCTTGCCTGTGCTGCTTCAATAGTCATACTATTATCATATTCTGCATCTTCATTAAATGCTAAATATTTTGATAATTGGTCTTTATTTTCATCCAATGCTCGTCTCAATGTCTGTGCATTTTTTTCAAGCATATTTACTTCTCTGGCATGACTATCATATAATCCCTGGGAACTTTTTCTATTTTCTTCAAGTTTCTTTTCTTCTGATGTGTAAGCATCTAGTTCCTTACGACATTTCTGATATACATCATACGCTTTTGCAAATGCATTAAAATCCTGCTCTCTTATCTGGCATATCTTAATACACTCTTTTTCCTTGACAATCATATCAGAAAGCTGAATTATATTATCACCAATGTCCTTTATATCCTCTGTTATGCTATTGATTTCATTTTCAATATTTGTAATACTGATTTTTGCAGCATTAATCCTTTCGACCGTTTCATCAACTAATTCCTTAGTTATAATCTGATTTGCAAGGCTACTGCGCTTATCATAATATGCAGCATACTCTTCATCACGTACTTTTATCTGCTCCTTTTTCTTATTTATCTCTGCCTCCATCTGCGATACCATTACTTGCA
>CAZESO010000273.1:0-3428 GCA_964515325.1 uncultured Roseburia sp.
GCCTTATTATAATCATCACATACAATTTCAAAATGGTATGCTTTATTAGGGTCGCTGACAGAACCGGATGCCAGATATGCACCTCTTATAAATGCTCTTTTACAACAACTTTTCATAATAACAACATTGTCTATAATTGAAAGATCTTCCTCAATCTCGTTTGACGAATTAAGCAGTTTGACAGTCTGTAATATACGTACTGCATCATCATTCCTGTTTACCGTCACTATGTATAATCTGCTATTCTTCAAACCATTATTCTTTCTTATGGTAACTTCCGGTACTATATTAAATGTTTTTTTGAGTAATGTAAAGTACTTTCTTGCCACCGGCAAACTTTCTGTTTGAATTTTAAGAGAAAATCTATCCTGTGCAGAGATAATAATTCTGCCTGCCAAGCCTATTATTCCGGCAACTTCTGCTATTTGGCAATGTCTGCTACCAGGACATGACTTTGACAATTCTTCTTTAACATCTTGAGAAAATGACATAATTTTCCTCCAACCTATCTTTCTATATCTCTATTAGTCAATTTAACACCATATTCTTCTACACATTTAAGATTCTCATACAGCTGTTTTGCAACTGTCACCGACCTATGCTTACCGCCGGTACAACCAATGCATATAACTAATTGTGTCTTTCCTTCCTTGATATAGTTTGGAATCAGAAATTTAATCATATCATTTAATTTTTCTACAAATTCTACTGATTCAGCAGAATTCATCACATATTCGTTAACATCCTTATCTAATCCTGTCTTCTTTTTTAGATTTTCCACATAATATGGGTTAGGCATAAATCTTACATCAAAAACAAGATCTGCATCTCTTGGAACACCATACTTAAATCCAAAGGAAACAACATTTATAAACATATTGCTAAAAGACTTCTCTTCTATAAATATTTTTTCAAGCTCAACCTTTAAATCTCTTGTAAGTAAGGAATCTGTATTAAATATGAAATCGGCTCTCTTCTTGAGAAATTCAAGTTCTTTTCTTTCAAGTCTTATAGCCTCATCCATATTTCCATCCACAGTTAACGGATGTGATCTTCTTGTTTCCTTGTATCTTTTAACCAAAGTTTCGTCACTTGCATCCATAAAAAGAATCTGCCAGTTTTTTCCATCTTTATTAATATTATCAATAACATCGTCCAGCATTGATAATCCCGAGCCATTTCTAACATCAATGCCTACTGCAACCTTATCTCTTCCTTCTTTGGAATTAACTGCCAAATCATAAAATTTTTCAAGAAACTGTACAGGAAGATTATCCACACAAAAATATCCTAAATCCTCAAGAATTCTCATTGATGTACTCTTACCTGCTCCAGACATACCTGTAACTATTATAAATTTCATATCGTCGCTCCAAGCTTAACCTAAAATCTTAACTTCTTCTTCCAACATAACGCCAAATTCTTCTAAAACCTTAGCCTTAACATCACTTATAACCTGCAATATATCAGAAGCTGTTGCATTACCTTCGTTAATAACAAAACCACAATGTTTCTCAGAAACCATTGCTCCACCTACTTTGTAACCTCTGAGACCTGCATCCATAATAAGCTTGCCTGCAAAATAGCCTTCCGGTCTCTTGAATGTACTTCCCGCACTTGGATATTCAAGTGGTTGCTTATCTCTTCGTCTAAACGCCAGGTCATCCATCATTTCCTTTATATCTGATTTATTTCCGGCCCTCAACTCCATCATGGCACTTAATACAATTAAATCTTCATCCATTACAATACTATGTCTGTATCCAAAATTCATCTCTTCTTTTGTCTTAACATCAACATTACCGGCTTTGTCCATAACAGTTACTTCCATTATAATATCTGTCATTTCACCGCCATATGCACCTGCATTCATTGTAACAGCGCCACCTAATGTACCCGGTATACCAGCCGCAAATTCAAAACCTGTCATACTCTCGTCATAAGCACATTTAGCAATTCTTGATAAAAGTGCACCCGCTTCTGCTTTTATAAAACAATTATCTGCATCCACTTCTATATTTGAAAAATTCTCTTTAAGTTTAATAATAGCACCCTTATATCCACTATCTTTCACAAGAACATTGCTGCCATTTCCCATAATATAATATGGATACTGAATCACATTCAAATATTCTATTGTTTCAGATAAGCTCTCAATCGTTTTCGGAATCAGCATAAATTCTGCTTCTCCTCCAACCTTAAATGTCGTATGAACCTTCATACTTTCATTCTTACGCACACTATCTTCACCAAGAATTTCACATAATTTTAAATACATTTCCTGCATAACCTATTCCTTTATCACCAATGCCGCACCACCATATATCCCCGCATCATTCCCTAATGTAGCAAGTTTAAATTCTACCTTGCTACAAGGCTTAAATACATTCTCATAAAATGCTTTTTCAATCTTATCCAAGAAAAACTTTCCTGCTCGGCTTACGCCACCACCAATAACAAACACTTCGTTATTAACAACACATGCAATTGACGCCATTGCAGTTCCAAGATATCTTGCCGCAATATTAATTGTATCGCAAGCCACTGAATCTCCTTCTTTTACTAAATCAAATACGTCCTTAGCAGTAAGCTCTTCCCTTTCGAAAACCTTAGTTGGCATTTTCACTTTATTAGCTCGTTCTCTAGCCACTCTTACAATACCTGTAGCAGACGCATACTGTTCAAGACAACCACATTTGCCACAATTACACTTCGCAGTCTCTTCAGGATTAACCGGCATATGCCCCAATTCACCTGCCGCTCCTGTAACACCACTGAGCATTTTTCCTCCAATAATGATTCCACCGCCAACTCCTGTTCCTAATGTAATCATTACTGAATCGTTATAGCCTTTTCCGCCGCCACTAAGCATTTCGCCCATAGCTGCTACATTTGCATCGTTTCCAACAATACATTTTATTCCCGGAAGCTTTTCTTCCAGAACCTCTTTAACGTTTACAACACCAAGTCCCAAATTTACACAACCATTTACAACACCATTTTCATCAACAGGCCCCGGAACACCAATACCTATCCCTTTAATGTCACCGGTTGTAAATCTGTTTTCCAACATTACTTTTTTTACATTCTTTACAATATCATCAAAAAAAGTTTCTTTATTTGTAGGCACTTCCCATTTTTCGATTAGTTTAGCATTCATGTCAAACAATCCAAATTTAATGAAAGTTCCACCTAAATCAATACCTATACAATACATTCGTCCCTCTCCTATCTCAAGTTTTAATCTTCATCGTGTCTTGTCAAATTTCTCTGTACTCTGTTATACAATTCTTGAGCCGCATTATACCCCATCTTCTTCTGACGGTGGTTAACAGCTGCAGATTCTACGATAACAGCTACATTTCTACCCGGTCTGATTGGAATAGAATGACATACAACCTTATTGCCAAGATATTCAGTATAATTGT
>CAZESO010000274.1:0-3424 GCA_964515325.1 uncultured Roseburia sp.
GATACCTTTATATGATACCAAAGAAACAACAACAATAGTAGAAGAAAAAGATACTAGATGTTGGTTAGTTAAGAGTTTAAACAAATTGTTAGATATATTTATGGAAGAGAATTAACATAATTTATAGTTGGTATTAAATAGACAGCATTGTGGAAATGTATTAGTGACAAATAGGATTAGCCACACTTTTGGGAAACTGAGAATTCAGTTTCCCATTTTTTCTAAAAACACCTCTTGACATTTCCCCAAAAAAGTAGTATTCTATATACACTTTAGCACTTAAAAGCGCAACAGTTTAAAGCGCAACGCTTTTATGTGCTAAAAATAGTACACATTTTGGAGGATAGCGTAAAAAATAATGCTGATGCGATTATTTTTTACACAGCAATTTGTGCCGAGGCGACACAAATATGCCTGATTCGACAAGGGAAATCGTCTTCACGAATTTCACTTGCGAGATTCCTTCGCGATAAATCGCTTCGGAATGGAGATTATTATGGAAAAAAATAATGGTAATTTGATAGCATTTAGACCTGACATTAAGGTTGTTGATTGTACTCTTCGTGATGGTGGTTTGGTAAATAACTTTGCATTTACAGACGAATTTGTAAAGGATTTATATAAGACAAACATCAAAGCTGGTGTGGACTATATGGAATTTGGTTATAAGGCATCTAAGGAAATTTTCAAGAAAGAAGATTTTGGTAAGTGGAAATTCTGTGAAGAAGAAGATATTCGTGCAATTGTTGGAAACAATGATTCTGATGTGAAGATTGCAGTTATGACTGATGTTGGAAGAACAGATTACAAGAATGATATTTTAAAGAAGGAAGATAGTGTTATCGACTTAGTTCGTACAGCTACATACATTCATCAGATTCCAACAGCGATTGAAATGATTCAGGATGCTCATGAAAAGGGATATGAAACAACAGTAAATATTATGGCTATTTCAAAGGTTCGTGAGGAAGAGCTTGATAAGGGCTTAGAGCTTTTGGCTGAGTCAGATGTCGATATTATTTACCTTGTAGATAGCTTTGGTGCATTTTACCCAGAGCAGATTCGCAGATTGACAGATAAATATATGGAAGTTGCTGCTAAGTATGGCAAAAGAATTGGTATGCATGCTCATAACAATCAGCAGCTTGCATTTGCAAATACAATTGAAGCATGTGCAAATGGTGCAAGCTTACTTGATGCTACAATTAGTGGTATGGGTCGTGGTGCAGGTAACTGCTTTATGGAATCATTACTTGCATTCCTTAAGAATCCAAAGTACGATTTAGTACCAGTTATGGATTTCGTACAGAAGTACATCCAGGCTGAAAAGGATAAAGGAAGCGTATGGGGATACGACATATCATATCTTTTAACAGGTATTTTGAATTCACACCCATCATCAGCAATCAAGTTTATGGCTGAAAAGAGAACAGATTACTCAAAATTCTATCAGGAATTATTAGATTCAATGGAGTAATACTCGAACAAATTTTCGGATTTTATATTGACCTCATCTTCATATCCGTATATAATTAGATTAATTAATGGATTTGGAGATGAGGTTTTGTTATGTTAAATGCTACCAAAGAGCAGATAGATATTATCAAGAATACAGAAGGTTATATTCGTTGTGGTGCGGTGCCGGGTTCGGGCAAGACATTTTCCATCACACATCGTATGGCGTATCTTATTACAGAATTGTATGTTGATCCAGCATCAATTGTTGCGTTGACATTTACCAATAAGGCGGCTTCATCTATGACTAATCGTTTGAAGAGGATGATTGGCGATGAGGCTACCTGCTTTACAGGGACATTTCATGGATTTTGTAATAAGATTTTGAAGGAAGAGATTCACAGAATGTCATATCCGAAGACCTTTACCATTTTGGACAAGAAGGATCAGGTGGATTTGATTAAGGAAGTGGCGGATGAGTTGCAGCTGACCTTGAAGGATTTTAATGCCAAGAATTATATGGAGAAGATTGCGCAGTGTAAAGTGAAGGATGATTATATTGAACTGATGGAGGGACATGATAAGAGCAGACTATTGAGGAAGATAGAGAATGCAGTTACAGATTTTGATCGTGTTTTCTATAACTATCTGTTGAAGCAGCGGGATAATTATGTCTTGGATTTTGATGATATTATTAATTTTGCTATTTACATTTTGGATCATTATAAAGAAGCGTTGGATAAATGGCAGGATAAGTGTCAGTATATTTTGTGTGATGAGTATCAGGATGTTAATATGAGGCAGAGTTATTTGCTGACGCTGCTTAGTCGGAAGTTTCATAATCTGACAGTGGTAGGGGATGATGACCAGTGTATTTACGGTTGGCGTGGTTCCAAGGTTGATTATATGGTGAATTTTCATAAGGAGTATGAGAATACTTGCGACTTTTCATTAAGTGAGAATTTCAGGAGTACGCCTGAGATAGTGGCAGTAGCCAATTCTCTTATTAAGGTCAATGAGAATAGATTACAGAAGAAGATGTTCACCAACAATCCATCCGGTGAAAAGCCTATTTATAATAATTTGAAAACCGAAAAGGATGAGGCAATGTGGATTGCGGACACTATCATTGCAGGTGTAAATGGAGTGGATATTAATGGTGTGAAAGCAGATTCTAAGAAGAAATATTTAGACCATGTTGTGCTTGTGAGAGCGTCTTCGCAGACGCGAGCTTTGGAGGAGGCATTTATCCAGAGAAAGATTCCGTACAAGATTTTAAATGGTGCTCAGTTCTATAGCTCGGAAGAGATTAAGACAGTGTTGGCATATTTGAGAATGGTTTATTCTATGAATGATTTGGATTTTGCGTGGACTATTCAGCGACCAAGAAAAGGCTTTGGGAAGAAGAAGCTTGATGGGCTGAAGGCGTATGCCAAAGAGCAAGGGATAACTTTGATGGAAGCCCTTGGACAATGGATTGAGCAGGGGCAGATTAAGACTAAAACTATCATCGAATATTATGAAAATATTATGGAGCTTCATAATACATATCAGAATTATTCGGCGAAGGATTTGGTCAACAAGATATTGGATGTTGGATATAGGGCAGATTTGGAGCAGGATGTGGAGCAAAGAAAGTTGGATAATGTGTCTGAGTTTATCGTCACAATTGCTGCTTTGGAAGAGGATAATCAGGAGAAGCTGACGTTGGATGAGTTGTTGGCTCATTTTGCATTATTTTCACAGCAGGATGATGATACCAATAAGGATGTGGTGCGAGTTATGACTATTCATACTGCCAAGGGATTGGAGTTTGACACAGTGTTTGTAAATGGATTGGTCGAAGGTCAGTTTCCAAGTAAGCGTTTACGTAATGAAGATGAGATAGAAGAAGAAAGACGATTATTCTATGTTGCCATTACAAGGGCTGAGAAGATGTTGTATCTTAGCAGTTATAATTTGAAAGGCG
>CAZESO010000275.1:0-3418 GCA_964515325.1 uncultured Roseburia sp.
TCTTATCACCAATAATAAAAGGCATTGGCAATACGAATACACCAAGTTCTTTTGCCTCTGACTGTGTTATTCCACTATTACTATCTGTTGTAATTGCAATCTTAGCCACTGTTTTTACCTCCATAGCACAATATTGAATTCATTTTATCACATTTTAAATATTATGTCCATCAAATCCATTGGTTCATCTATAATTGAAACCGCACCATTTAATTCCAATTCCTGTCTGTTTCTAAATCCCCAACTTACAGATATACAATCCAAACCCGAATTAGCCGCTGTCATTATATCAACATCAGAATCTCCTACATAAACAGCCTCCTTCTGACTAACCCCAAGCTCTTCAAGTGCTTTGAACACCGCATCAGGATTAGGTTTCTTTCTTATAGTTTCACATTCACCATAAGCATATTCGATATATTCACCAAAAAATTCTTTGTTTAGTTCCTTAACTGCATCGTTGAATTTATTTGAAACAATTGCCATCTTAAAAGCTTTGTCTTTTAATTCTTTTAACAACTCCATAATTCCATCATAGGGTTTTGTTTTATTTCTTGAATTATCTTTGTAATGATTTTTAAATATGTCAAGTGCTTCTAAGGAATCTTCTCTTGATGTTCCTTCCGGTACAGCTCGCATCATAAGCTTCTCCACACCATTTCCTACAAAACATCTCACCTCTTCAATATTTCTTTTTGGGTAGCCCTTTTGCACTAATGCATGATTAACACTATCACACAAATCTTCTAATGTATTTAACAATGTTCCATCTAAATCAAATATTACTGCTTCATATACTTTCATACTCTTCACTCCTTCCTTCACCTTTATATAGTATATCTTTTTCTTATTTATTTTCAAGAATTAAACTCAAAATTTAGTGGCAAATATTTTTAATATATGGTAAAATATATAAAATTGTATGTGTGTCACAACAGAATATTTCTTATATTATATTTTTATAATATTTTGCTATATATTTTACTGTTGCTTAGGAGGAAATATGAACAAAACTGTAGTTGGAAGGGTTCATAGTGTTAGTAGCAATAATCGCAAGAAGCTAGCTAATTTTAACTATGCCTATTCGGAAACACAATTAGATTCTCTTACCGGATTAACAAATAAGATGCATACTCAGCATCTTATCAGTCATTTTTTACATGACAATCCAGATTGTAAATGTGCATTATTTGTTATTGATATAGATAATTTCAAGTCAGTCAATGACAGCAATGGACATTTGTTTGGTGATGCTGTTTTGACAAGTATTTCAGCTGCAATTAAGTCAACTTTCCGCAGCTCAGATATTATAGGACGTATCGGTGGAGATGAATTCATGGTTCTCATGAAAAATTATCACCAGCTTTCTGATGTTATCGAAAAGGCCAATGCATTAAAGCATGCCGTTCGTGATACATATGTTGGCGAAGGCAGTTATGTAGCATCAGTAAGTGTTGGTATTTCTCTTTTTGACGAACATGGAAGAGATTTTACTACTCTTTATGAAAAAGCAGACAATGCTATGTATTTCAACAAGAATAATGGTAAGGATGGTTATACCATTTACTCACCTGACAACAGAGAAATTTCAAATGGCGGTCGTATGAGCAAGAAAAACGCCAATGAATATACAACATATAACAAGAAAAATACAACTGTATCCAATAAGTTTACTTACGAACTTATGGATTTTACTTTCAAACTGATGGAAGATTCCAAAGAAGTTGACAATGCCATCAATCTTCTTTTGAGAAAGGTTACTACTCATTTTGGAATTTCTTTGATTGCCATTCGAGAAGTTACTGAAAAACCATATTCTCTTAAGTATATTTATGAATATATTGAAGAAGATGTCAAGAAAGCTCCTCGTATTGGTCAGATGTGGGAATTTTCAGAGAAAGAATGGAGTAAAATTCTCTCTCATTATAGTAACGGATATTATTTATGGCAATCTACGGATGATGTGCCATTAGATTGTAACATCATGGATTATCCTGATCATTTTAAAACTTTTATGGAGATTCCAATATATTCAGACAACTCATTTATTGGTTGTATTGATTTTATTGATCTTAAAAAGAATACCAAGTTTACAACTCAGGATATCAGCACTCTGAAGATGTTCTGTCGTATAATTTCATCATATCTTATGAATATGAGAGCCTTGAATCAGACAGAATCTTTGGTTGAGCAGATGCATGCCCATGATGCTTTGACCGGACTTCTGAAGTATGAGTACTTCTGCGAAAAACTGCAACCATATATGGAAGCTCCAAGACCTTGCAGAATTGCTTTAGTATATTCCGATGTTCTGCATTTTAAATATATCAACGAAACCTATGGTTATTCTGTTGGTGATGAATTAATTAAATTCTTTGTAGAAAAAACTATTGAGCGAAATATTGCATTTATAGCAGCAACCAGAGTATATTCCGACAATATCCTCTGCGCTGTTTTAGTTGATGATAATATGACCAATGATGAGTTTGTACAAGCTGTAATTGAACGAAACATTGCAACCCAGGAAGCTATTCATGAAAGATTTTTCAATGCTCAGGTTACTGTTTCAACCGGTATATATATCATAGAGAAAGACGAAGAAATACTTTTAGAAACAGCTGTTTCCAATGCCAATACAGCCAGAAAGGATGCAAAATTGCAACCAACTCGTAATTGTATTTTATTTGATTCAAATATGATGAATATATTGGCTAACAATATGAAGCTCTCAGCTGATTTCTACTCTTCTTTAGAAAGTGGCGAATTTGTAGTTTATTACCAGCCAAAGATTGAGAGCGGTACTACTAAGATTTGTGGTGCTGAAGCCCTTATAAGATGGATAAAACCGGATGGCTCTATGATTTACCCAAATGATTTTATTCCATTATTTGAAAGCAATGGCCTTATAATTGAATTAGATCATTTTGTATACAGACAGGTATTTAAATATATTAAAGAGCGTCTTGATAACAACCTTCCTGTAGTTCCTATATCAATGAATATTTCAAGACTTCATCTCATAGATAATTCATTAATAGAGTATATAAGGATGTTATTAGACGAATATCAAATTCCTACAGAGTATTTAGAGTTCGAATTAACAGAAAGTATCTATATGGATAATATGGATAATGTTCTTTCTTTATTACGAGATTTATCTGAATTAGGAATTCAAGTATCAATGGATGATTTTGGTTCAGGATATTCTTCATTGAATGTTCTTAACACCATTCCGATTGATACATTAAAGCTTGACAGGGTTTTCTTGTCAGATGCAATATTAAATGATAAGCAGTTAATTATTTTAGCTTCCATTATTGAGATGGCTAAGAAATTGCATATATCTGTTTTATGCGAAGGTGTTGAGTATCTTTCTCAATGTGATACCCTTTATAAGCTCGGTTGTAATGCATTTCAG
>CAZESO010000276.1:0-3416 GCA_964515325.1 uncultured Roseburia sp.
ATCATCTGCCGAATCAATTGTTATATTGCCGTCTTTAATAAGAA
The DNA here is from genome assembly GCA_964515325.1 of uncultured Roseburia sp. Lineage (GTDB taxonomy): Bacteria > Bacillota > Clostridia > Lachnospirales > Lachnospiraceae > SVEL01. The sequence goes on from CAZESO010000276.1 coordinate 45, forward strand.
TGCTGTTTGCTGCTTTCATACCTTTCATGCTGGTGCTACTTTCATCACTATCAGTTGTTTTATTTGAGTTTGTCATTCCCGGCATATTTCCGCCTTTATATCCACCAAAAGAATTTGATGAAGCACTGGAACCATTCTCGCTTCCGCCACCTGCTAAAAGTGTCATTGTTCCATCTTCAATCTGTAAATATGCACCTGCATCAATGCCATCTCCTTCAGCTTCTATATCAAGCACACCGCCTGAAATATATACAAATCCAAGACTTGTATCATCATTATTTTCAGCATGAATTCCATCCTTACCTGCATCAATTGTCAAAGAAACATCTCCGGTAATTCTAACACTGTCATTGGCATCAACACCATGTGATGCTGACTCCACTATATAAGTACCACTTGTAATAACAAGATCATCCTTGGCTACAATGCCATGTCCTGCCGGTGAAGTAACTGTAAGAGTTCCTGAACCATTCAATGTTAAATCCTGTTTTGAAAAAACTGTTGCATCAATGTTATTGTCATCAACAGCTTCAAATGTTCCTCCATTTGAAAGTGTATTATCAGTTCCATCTGCCAATGTAACAAAAACCTTATCAGCTTCTATTATGTATAGAGCAGCTGATGTTTCACTATTAATATTTACTCCGTTAAAAACAAGCTGTAGCTTTGCTGTATCTTCAGCATCAACAATAATCATTCCATCATCAAGAGTACCTGAGATAATATGTGTAGTATTTTTAGTTATTGTAATTGTTGTTCCTGATATTTTAACACTATCATCACTTGCTGTAGCGGAATCTCCTTTCAATTCAATATAAATGCTGTCTTTCTCGTCATAGTCCGTTTCATAATCTCTTTCTGAGAACATATCATCATCAGTCAACGAAAAGTCAGCTTCTACAATATTATTATCGTCACCTGAACTATCTGTATTGTTTGTATCATTTGCATCGCTTGTATCGTTTGTACCGTTTGTACCATCTTCTATACTATTTTCTGTATCGCTGCCATTATCAGCTTTATCTGTGGATTCAGTACATCCTGTAAGCAAACCAAACACCATTACACCTAAAAGTATCGTTGCTGTTAACCTTTTCATGAACTATTTACCTCCTAAATATTATAATTCAGATGATGAACTTCCCTGTTTTGAAACTGTGATTTCCAAATTACCATTTCTGCATCTAAGCTTATCAATCATCATTTTTTCTTTATTTGCATCACGAAGTGTTACATTATAAGTAAGACGGAACATACTTCCCATATTAGTTGTCTTTACTCTGTCAAGATCATAAAATGTTGTATATTCTTCAAAAATATCATCAAATACACCTGAATAATCTAAATCCTCCGGAATTGTAATTGTAAATATTTTATATATTGCTGCATTTCTCTTTGCGCCAAAGTCAAATCTATTACACAAAACAAAAGTCACACACATGATAGCTGTAAATAATACTGCAAATCCAATATATCCCATACCTACAATCAAGCCTGCTCCCATTGCAAAAAACAAAGTACAAATTTCCTTTGCAGTTCCCGGAGCAGAACGAAAACGAACAAGACTAAATGCACCAGCCACTGCTACACCTGTTCCAACATTACCATTTACCATCATTATCACAACACACACTACCGCAGGAAGAAGTGCCAATGTTATTACAAAGCTTTTTGTATAACGTGTGCGATACATATAGGCAAAAGCCATAATAAAACCAAGTAACAGTGAAAAACCTATACATAGTAAAAAGTCACTCACACTGATAACTGTTGTAAATTCTGTGTCAAATAATCCTTTAAATAATGTTTCAAGCATAAATTGCTTCCTCCTTATATTCCTTTTCTTTATTGTTATTTAATTTTGGATAAATCATTGTTTTATAAGCTGTTCCATATTTTGAAAACGATGTCTTATATATATGTTCCTTTGAAAGAACCTGAAGCATCCACATTGGTATTCCGCCTGAGCACTTTATCTCCATAAGCACCATTCCTTCCGGAAGAATATCTGTTCCGTAAACTTCAGACTCTAAAGATAAATCATCCTGTCTGCAAAGAATGGTATCATCAAATGTAACTCGAAAATCCGAACCATCTTTTGAATAATAAGCTTCTCTTTCATAGGACAGAAATACTGCCGGATGCAATGTTTCATAGTAGTCAAGAAAATAATCCACTTCTTCTGATATCTGTGTTTCCTTACGACAATGTTTTTCGCCCAGTACCCACTCCATAGCTTCCTCCTCAGGTAACGAAATACGTCGCTTATATACAACACTTTTATATTTCTTTTTAAGCTCAACAAACACCGTACTATCAGGTGTAGCCTTGCCATAACTGCGAATTCGTAATTTTTCTTTATATACCGGTTTATCTATAGAGCGTCGTATTAAACGATAATTGTCAGTATCAAAATATATGTTACGAATAGTTGTTCGCCCATATTTATCTAAAGACATATACTGTTCCATCGCCTGTAACACTTTTTCCTTTTGTTCAAGTGTAAGCATATACTTAAGTTCATATCTCTTAAAAACCGTTTGAAATGCCATAAAAAATTCCTCCTGTTTCTTTGATGATGTCATCTTACAGGAGGAATATTGAAGTTTTATTGAAATCACAAAACATTCACTTTTCTATCACAAACGCATTATCTATGATGTTGGTATACTTACCTCAAATTTTACTAAGCCGTCATTACAGCTCACTTTTATTTTCCCTTTATGTGCTACCACAATGGCTTTTGCTATGGCAAGTCCAAGACCATAATGACTATCCTCACCATTTCTTGCGCTATCCACACGATAGAAACGTTCGAAAAGCAATTCTCTTTGTTCTGCCGGAATAGGTTTTCCCGCATTAACAACAGACAATATTGCATGATTACGTTCCATGTTTAATGTCAAATTAATTTCCTTTCCATCCCCACCATGATCAATTGCATTATCAACCAATATAGAAACCAGCTGTTTTAATTGGTTACTGTTTCCATCAATAAATACATTATCTTTTATGTCGCAATTAAGTATCAGACCTTTCTCAAACGCCACACTTTCAAAAGGCAAGGTTTCTCCTGCCACCAAACGACTAAAATCCAGATTTTCCTTGCATAAAGAGACATTTTCTGTACGGGCTAGTTCCAATAATTGTCCAACTAATTTTCCCATTCTTTCGTTTTCATACTGAATATTTGAAAGCCATTGATTTTCTCCAAGCTCTCTGGAAAGTAATTCAGCATTTGCACTTACTACTGACACAGGAGTCTTGAGCTCATGACCTGCATCCGAAATAAATTGCTTTTGCTTCTGATATCCTTCTTCAAGGGGACGGATAATTCTCTTAGCCAAATATACTGCAACAAAAAACATCGCA
>CAZESO010000277.1:0-3413 GCA_964515325.1 uncultured Roseburia sp.
CTCCATAGAATGTAAAATCATATGTTCCAGATGATGGAGTAACATATACATTGTAAACACCCTCTGAGGTATTATATGTACTCTTTACAACTCTTACTTCCGGAATATTGTTACCGGCTGTAATAGCCTTAACAATAGTATTTACGAAAAGCTGAAGTTCTGGGATACTTGACATTGTAGAATGTCCTGCACCAGAATATGTAATATTGCCTTTTGAGTAAATATAGTAGTTATTTCCAGCATCCTTATGATTATTAGCATAGTATGTACTATTCTTAACACCATCTGAATCCAATGTATACCAAACAACAATCGACTCATCTTCCATATCAAGCTGATACCACTGAGCATGTGTCTCTGCAACAGTAAGAGTATCTGTAATCTGGTATGGGAACATTGTTACCTGACCATCATTAAGCTTTGTAACCTTAGTTGTAGTCATAAGTGTATCATAATTATTTGTTGTTGTATTTGGTGCTGTATTGTACGGATACAATGTATAAAACTGATTACTTAATCTTTTCTGTGAGTAATTATCAATTACCTCATGTCTGTAAATAAGCATATTGTTAATACCCTGTAATCCATATACCTGATTACCATTCTTGTCCTTAATATTAGCTGATGTAGTAGCGAACTCATCTGTTGATATACCATATCTGTCCATACCAGCCTTATCTCTAAACATCATACTAAGCTCTTTTCCCCAAGAGTTAACACTGTTGTGGTATGTATAAAGAGCAACCGTACCATTGTACTCATAGTATGCGTTTGGTTCCGGCGAATAACTGATTGTATCATGAGTAAAGAGTACTGCTTTACCTGAATCAATGAAGTAATCAAGACAGTCAAGCGCACCATTTTCATTTATTATATCATCACCCTTGTACAAATCAGCAAATCCAATAACAACCATATCATAAATCTTAAGCCAATTGTTAACCTCCGGATCGTTTATATCATAAGCATTTCCGCCTGTAAACCAGCTTTCATATTCATATGTATAAACAGTATCAATATCAATATTATATCCAATAACATCTGTTGTCTGTTGGAGTAAATATTGGAAATCAGTATTAGTTTCCATATTAAGATTCTGAGTCTCAGCATTTGTAACAGACTTATTATTTGTAGCTACAGGTAATATCTGTAATACCTTAACGTCCTTTAACTCTGTACCCTTAATAGCTGTATAACCAACCTTACCGGCTCTATATGCTCTTTCACTTCCGGCAGCGTCTAATTCTGTGACCTCAACCTTATATGATATCAAACCATTAAAGTTTTCTGAAAGTTCTGCTGAAAGTTCAATTTCACCATAACCATCAGCATTTAATGTAATCGTACCTGTTTTGAACTGCTCATTTATATCTGTTGTAATATCATCACTCTTATAGAAAATACCATCATTATTCTTATCAACATAAATAGCTACTTTATATGATGTATTAGCCTTACCGTCAATTGCAAGCTTAAATGGCAATATAGTTCCTGTTGCATTAAATGTACTTACAATACCACCTGTATACTGAATCTCTGTAGGTGATGCAAGAAATTCTATTGATGGATTCTGGTTCTTTATGTAAAGAAGCATTTTACCTATTTTCTCATTCAAAAGCTTATTTGTTGATGTACCCGAACCGGCTAATGCTGCTGTATCCTTATCAAGAATATACTGAGCCAATGCAGCTACATTAGATGTTGGATAAATAATATCTGCATTATTCTTCATCATATTCTCATCCAACACAACAAGCTTACCTGAGTCGATAAATTCCTTAAGCTGTTCAAGCTTCACTGATGTAATATCATTTCCGCTAAGTCTTACATTACCTGCCTTGTTGTCATATAATCCATCCCAATCTTTTGCTGTCTTAAGAGCAGCTACCTGATTCTCTACACTTGCAAGCATATAATACTTACCATTTGTAAACTTACTAGCTAGATAAGGTGACCACAACTTACTTGTAGCAGTATTAAACTGATAAATCTTTCTATACTCTGTACCATAATTAGTTGTTCTAAAGTTAGAAATAGCTGTTTTCTCAAGATGATATGCAGCTGTACTACTCTGTTCAAGCTTTGATATTGCTACCTCTGAATATTCAACAAAATCTTCTAAATAGTACTGTGAAATACCAGTCTTAGCCTTTACTAAATCACCATATGCCAAATATACATAACCATCTAATGAAGTATCATTATATATAGTCTTGTTATCAGCATCCTTAAGTAAAATGCCATCATTTGTGCCCATATATACAACATCAAATTCTGCAATAATATCTTTATTAATACCATTAAATGCAGATGATGTCATACATTCAACATAAATACATGTATTAGCTTCCGGATCATTATAATTTGCTTCTGTCATAGCATCAAATATCTTCACCGTACCACCTGATGCATCAGTTTCTTCTAACTCACCATCTACATCAAGAAGTAATCTTTCACCTAAAGCATATACCTCTGCAAATTCATCATAATCATAATCTCTACAAGGCTGAATTTCAAGAATTCTAATCTGCTTGTATTTGATAATTGGATCCTTCTTTGCACCAAGGAGCCATCTCATAACGTCAATAACAGTCAAGGCATTACCTGTCTGGGCACATACCGGATAACCTGTTCTTGTTTCAAAACCTGCTATATTTGCTTCAGGATTTGTATAAGCCTGATCTTTATTTGCCGGAATCAAACAAGAGTTACCATTATACTGCCAGTAATCATCTGTAAGGAAATCGGCTCTCCATGTTTTATTTGTCAGATTATCATATCCGATAATCATCTTCATCTGTTCATAGAAATCTGTTTGTGTACTAATGTCTATACCCAAATCAGCCTTAACCTTTGTAGCATTAAAAGGTGCTGAAAGTATACCTTCACTATTTGTTATAGGTGTACCTAAAAATGGAATAATGTACTCAAACTGGTCAATTGTTAAATATCTAATCAAGCTCAAATATTTGTACATATTTCCGTCTTTAACCAAATCAGAGAAATGCTGATTATCCATAACCATAGGAACTGCTGTTGTAATTACTTCACCACTTGACAATTCCATCTGCTTACCAATTTTAGTATATTGTGCAAGCAATTCTGTAATATCCCAAGGAACATCACGACTTACATATGTCTCTTTTCCGTCTGCGCCTACAATCTTTTCATATGTATTGTAAGTAAGACCATACTGATCTGTAACTTCTGTATATGTTACTGTTCCATCTGCTGCAACATTCTTTGTATATGTATTGTAATTACCTGTTGTATTGCCTGTATATGCATCATAACAGTTAACTGTATTATTATCATGCAAACCTGTTGTCAAGATAATAAAGTCAGCAGCCAAAATATCTTCTTCTGTTAAATCGTTTGCCTCAACAGTTCTCATTTCGATTCTGTCTTCAAAT
>CAZESO010000278.1:0-3410 GCA_964515325.1 uncultured Roseburia sp.
TTTTTCATAATCCGGACAACTCGACTCTTTGATAAAACAAGCAGTACAGCCTTTGCAAAAGCAATCAAAATCCTTCGGCAGAAAAAATTCTGTAACCTCTCCTCCCAACTTGTCGCAAAGCTGCTTTGCTATATTATAGGTTGAGCCTTTATGGCTCTGTCCGTGTATAACAGTGATTTTCATTATTCTTCTCCTTTAACTTATCCTGTACAAAAAACTTTCCCCTACACATTTACTATGTAAGGGAAGTTTTTAACTTGTTATATGTTCTTGTTTTTAATGCAGTACATATGATTGCACCAAAGGACTATCTCTTAATTTGTCACTAAATAGTAAAATGACTCACATGATTTTTTAATTCTTCTGCCGTTTCTGCAAGTTCTGAAGAATCTTTACTTACGCTTGAACTGTTCTGTGTAACCACATTAGCCAGTTCTTGAATATTTATTGCTGTCGCTTCAATTTCTTCTGCAGAAGCTGCCTGTTCTTCTGTAATTGCTGCCATATTAGCTGCAACATCGTTTGCCATATAAACCTGTTTAATCATATCATGAACAATGCCATTTGTATTTTCAATGCTGTTATATATACTGTTAAACTGTGTAGAAGCTTCATAAACCAGCTCTGCACTGTCATTCAACTGTTCAACACTACGATGACTCTGCTTTACAGTTTCGTTAATCAATTCTGTAACCGATTCAAGTAATTCTGAAATCTCATTTGCTGCTGCAGCAGAAGTTTCTGCAAGCTTTTTAATCTCTGTTGCAACTACTGCAAAGCCCTTTCCAGCTTCACCTGCACGAGCCGCTTCGATACTTGCATTAAGTGACAACAAATTTGTTTCATCTGCAATATTTCTAATTGTAGTAGTTATCTCCGTTATCTTAACTGCAGCAGTACCTACATCTGTAATCACATTTTCCAGACTTCCCATACTTTCTTTCATTTCACCTATAGATGAAGTTACAGATTGCATACTGTCTCGTCCACCAGCTGCTGCTTCCATTGTACTTTCAATATTTTCAATCGCATTATTGCCACTTGCATTTGTATCCGCAACAACATCTGCAAGTTTTGTTGCACTATCTGCAATCACATTGATAGAATCCGTCAATTCCTCCAAATTCTGTCTCATCTGATCCATAGCCTCTGACTGACCATTAGCCGACTCATGAAGTTCTCCTGAAATCTGATTACTATTCTTTGCCTGCACATCAATTTTATCTGAAATATTAGTGATTGAACCTAAAATATTTCGCATAACGCTCAAGAATTCCTTCATACTCTCTGCCATAACGGAAACCTCATCATTTCCATTCACACTAACTTCTGCAGTAAAATCTCCCCCTGTAACAGAAACAATAGTATCTGTTAATTTCATAATTGGTTTCGTAATTCTACTAATTAAAACTGTAAGAATTACCACTAAAACTAAAATAACAACAACACCCATAACCCCCAAAACTGCTGCCAAAGAAGTTAAATCCCCATAAATATTTTCTTCAAGACCACGCGTAACAATATACCATGTTGTTCCTTCAATCGGTGCAACACTGTACATATAACTTCCTTCTTCAGAATCCAATGAATCTGTTTTATAATTGCCGTCTAAAATTCTCTTATACACAGCATCATAAAATGGGTCCTCTAACTTTCCGACTACATTTCCAGCCATCGACGAATCTTTATGAGCTAATATTGTTCCAGTTGAAATATCCATAATAAATGAATCACCATTTCCAACTACTTCCATAGAAGCAACAACATCAGAAAGGATGCTTAAATTCACATCCGCACACACCACTGCTTTACGACCATTTAAATCACTAATTGTGCGGCTAGCTGTAACAACATATTCTCCTGTCATAGAATCCTGATAAGGTTCTCCAAAAGCAAATTTCTCATGACTAAGACCTTCGGCATACCATCCGGTCTCCCTCACATCACCCTCTGGTTCCCATCCAGACGCGTCAATAAGCTCTCCCTCTTCAGTAGCAATATAAATTCCTAAAGGAAAATCCTGAAATGTATCCAAATAAAAACTTAAATAGTTTAAAATCTCTTCATCCGACAACTCCAAATCCTGCATTGTCTTTACTACATTTTCCAAAACTGTCAAATTACCTTTTGACCATTCCTGAATCTCATTCTCACTGGCTTGCCCTTCTGCTTCCAGTAAATTAATTGTTTTTGCTTCAATACTTTCCTTTGCACTTCCATAGGCTACCAAAACCAATATAACAAAAGATACAATAATAATTGGAAGTATAAACACCATCAACTTTGTTCGAATACCGAACTTTACCTTTTTCTCCATATGCTCTTCTCCTTTGCACGACCTTAATTCACTGTTTCAATTATATATTATTTTTTTCTTTATGTCCAGTTCAGCACCTCAAAAAACTTCGTTTTCCTCGGTCACTGTAGTCGTTACATAACTTTCATAATGCGATTATCCACTACTTGTTATATTTATAATATACCAAGTATAAATTTTCCTGTTTCTCAAGTATCTTTTCATTAACCGTATAGCTTAAATAAATGAAGTTTCTAGTGTATTCATATTACTACTCACAATACAGATACGGCAAGATTTCTGCAAGATTTCTATATTCTACACAACAATGCTCAGCCATTCCCTTTGCAGTAGCATCTGTCAAAACAATTTTCCTCAGTAATGGATTTTTCAATGTCTGTCCAATCCAAAACCTACTTATCATAAACAGCCCATCATCTGTCTGTTTAAAGATATGTGCCATCTCTGTATGTTTAATGAGTCCCTTATATGCAGCAACATGACCACAGATTATTATGGGAATATTGTTTTCTCTCATAAGTTTTTCAGAAAAGCCGAAGCTTTCTGGCTTCACAAAATCAATTCTAAGTGGCATTCGCAGCTTTCCAATTCGTTCTACTGGATACTGGGTATTTGGGCGAAAATCCGGACAGATATTTGCATTAAAGTATTTAATATCCTTCTTTTTATAGGATATGGAAAAGTGTTCCCCCGGATACCACACTTGATATCGTTTACTGTCCTGCGGATGCCACCAAAACCACCATTTAATCATATCTGCAGTAATACCCGGCATCGGGCAATACATGGAAACCAAATAATTACCATCTTCCAACTTCTGATACCCCACTTCCTGTTGAAGAAGTTCATCATATAAAATTTGTTCTTTATTCTTAAACACAGTTGCCGTAATCCTTTTTGTTCCAAGAGCATTTGCGATTTCACTTGGTATTTCAGGTAATTCTTTTTTCATTAACTCTTGAATTTTCATAATCTCACCACCAACTTCAATGTTCTCACTCAGCAAAATTTCTTAGATAATCCATTGCTAAAACATCATGCTTCTTTGAGAACATATGCTCGCCATCATCAATATAATGTATCTCAACAGTTC
>CAZESO010000279.1:0-3379 GCA_964515325.1 uncultured Roseburia sp.
ATTCTTTTTCACCTCCTGATTAGAAATATGTTACAATCTTTATCTTACGTACAAATGCGCACAAATACAGAGCACACACGCACGCTATTCGATTATAATAAGCAAAATAAAACTTGTCAAGTAATTTTTGCTAATTTTTTTCTTCTTAAATAAAACCTCTAAATTATGATGAAAAAAAAATTATAATATAGTAAAATGTAATTATTAATATGTGGCAGTAAAATATTTTTAATTATTTCTATATAGAAAGGATAATTATATTTATGAAAAAATTAATAGATAAAATTAATCAAAAAGAAAATACTATTATGGTAATATGCATCTTAATTATATTCGCATGCATTATCTTTTTTGTTGTAACATATTCAAAAAGAATAGAAGATGGAAATTTTGTATATGCCAATAGCTTAGAAGAAGAAGTTTTAAGCATAACTTCCCCTAATAATGAAACTCAGAACATTAATCTCAAAGAATTTTCATACTATGTAATTGTAGCTGAGGCTAATACACAGTCACAGGCTTTATTTTTCAGAGATGAAACTCCTGCCAACTATTGGGAATTAAAAACATCTCCTCTTGAGAATGTCAGATCAATCACCAAAGAGTTCTGTATAGAAACTTGTATAAAAGATAATATATTATATATGGAAGCATTAGAACATGGTGTATCCCTTACAGATGAAGAAGAAGCATATTTACAAGAAATTTCCTACGAAATCTACACAAGCTTAACGGCCGACCAGGTAGATGCTACTTCTATTGAATTAAGTGATATTTGCAAGGTTCAAAACAAGATTTTTCTGGCAGAAAAGTATTCATTATCTCTTATGGATAATGGTACTGTCCAAAATAAATCTGAACTTTCTAATGATGGTTCGTATTATTTAGATGAAATTAAAACACAATATAATATAGAGGAAAATAATGAAATATTAAGCAATCTTGTTTTCGGAAGCATCACAGTAAACGTGCCGGAGGAGTGATTTAATGAAAATAAAAAAATTTTTTTTTCTTATAATTGGAATAGTTTTGTATTCATTTGCTGCAAGTAATTTGCTTAATCCAAACAATCTTGCTCCGGGTGGAATTACCGGTATATCTGTTATCTTGAACTATTATACAGGTCTTCCACTAGGTATTTTGATATTTTTATTTAATACACCAATTCTTATTATAGGAATCAAGGTTTTTGGATTGAAGGAAATGGCTCCAACATTTCTAACCATAGCAGCTTCTTCAACTGCCATGGATTTATTAGCGCCATTAGGCGCATTCGTATCTGATACCATGCTCGCAGCCGTGTATGGTGGGATACTTTATGCGACAGGTTTGGGCATAATTTTAAGATGCGGTTCAACCACTGGTGGAAGTGATGTTATCGTCAAACTATTAAAACTCAAATTACCTTATATGGAAACAGGCAAATTATTTTTACTATTGGATGCAATTGTAGTTACTTTATCTGCCATTGCTTTTAAAAACACTACTGTTGCACTATATGCCGGATTGACTATTTATATTTCCAGCATTGTTCTTGATAAAATATTATATGGTACGGACGGGGCCAAGCTTTTATATATAATATCCGACCAATCAGAAGATATTGCAAGGGACTTTCTACATGAACTTAACGTGGGAATAACTTACTTAAATGCCATTGGTGCTTATAGAAATGATGAAAAACGTGTCATTATGTGTGTAATGAAAAAGACCATTTTACCTAAAGCACGTGAAATTGTTAAAAAATATGATTCTAACGCATTTATGATTATCGGAAGTGCAAATGAGATCTTAGGTGAAGGTTTTAAATCTCATCACTCCAAATTGCTTTAATTAAAACTATTTACTATTAGCTAAAAATATATTATAATGGTTTATATATTTGTGCGTGGAGGTGTATATATTGTTATACTTAAAGATATCAGAACTAAAGGATGGTATGCGTTTAGCAAAACCTATATATAATACATCCGGAGTTTTATTATATAATAGAGGTACTGTTGTTAATGACAGAGTTTTCGAGCAGATAAAGGCATTAAACCTTTATGGTATATATGTTTTAGAGCCGGCAGAACCATTGCCACCTATCAATGATGAAGAAGTTGAATTTGAAAAATTCCAAATCGTTTCATGTAATATGCTTAATGAAATATTTGATACCGCTCTTCACAATCATCAGTCAAAACAGGCTGAAGTTCTTTGTATGGAAATCATAAAGAGATATGGCAATCTCAAAAGAAAAATCGTTTTTATGCAGAACATTCGTAGTCCGCAAGACTTCGTATATAAGCATAGTTTAAATGTTGCTATTTTGTGTACTTTGATAAGTAATAAGCTTAATTTTGACAGAAAAGAAATTTTCTATCTTATCAACGCAAGCTTTTATCATGATATTGGTAAGATTCTTGCACCGGCAGAATTAATCAACAAACCGGGAAAGCTTACAAAAGAAGAATTAAATATTGTTAGAAATGCTGAATTAAACGGTTTCGAGGCAATCAAGAACAATTATGATATACCAGCCGGCATTAGAAGATATATTTCTCAGCTCAAAGTTGAACTTTGTAACAAGATGCCTGATATGGGAGACCAGGAACAAAAGTTACTTTTAGGAACAGACATCCTTAAAGTTGCAGATATGTATGATACTCTTACAGCGATGCGAGTATACAAGGAGCCAACTTCCGAATACTCCGCAATAAAGTTCTTATTGGAGCATTCTAATGATTATAATGAACGAGTTGTAGATGCTTTAATCGAGTCAATACATATCCTTCCAACAGGTGCCTGCGTTGAGCTTACTAATGGAGAAAAAGGCATCATTATCAAGGAAAACGAATTTTATCACTTACGTCCTACAGTACTCGGATTTAATACTAAGCAAATGTATGACTTAGGCAATCGAAAAGTATATAATGAAGTACAAATTAAAGACATTATGAAAACTATGGATAATAGATTTGTAATGAGTGATGTTAATTCATAATCAATTAGTTTTCTATTTAAAAAGAGTGTAAACAAATGTTTACACTCTTTCTTTTATCTTTTCAAGCGTTCTTGTCGCTGGACTCATTATTCAGAAATTAAGCTTCAGTTACTTCAACTGTTTCTTCTGCAACTTCTTCTACCACATCTGTTGTTTCCTCTTTGTCAAGGAATCCTGCAGGCTTCTGCGCTTCAATCTTTACTGAACGATAACGCTTCATACCTGTACCAGCTGGTATAAGTTTACCAATAAGAACGTTTTCCTTAAGACCAATAAGCGGATCTACTTTACCGTTTATAGCAGCTTCTGTAAGAACCTTTGTTGTTTCCTGGAATGATGCAGCTGAAAGGAATGAATTTGTAGCAAGAGATGCTTTTGTAATACCAAGCATAA
>CAZESO010000280.1:0-3374 GCA_964515325.1 uncultured Roseburia sp.
TATTAATGGATGCTAATTATGAAGTTGAGCAGTCAGGATATTTTTCAGGGTTGGAACGAGAGGAAAATGGTATGAAATGTCCTGATTTTACACCGATTTGGGAATATGAAATGTCACATCAGGTAAAAGATTATAGAATGGGGACGAAATTACCATATTTACTTAAGAAATGTGGATTAAAAAACATTCAGGCAAGAATCAGTGATATGGTGCAGATATATGAACCATCAGATGAGGACAAAGGGGTTATGAATGATATTTTTAGACATGTGTATGAACATGAGGAAACATACATAAATGGAGCAGGCTATTTTACAGCTCGAGGTGCAACTTATCAGAAAGCAAATGAATATGCTGACTATTATAAAAGGACAAAAGAGTATTTTGATAGAGATGATTCCGTAGCGGTGAAAACATCGGGAATCTATTTTGTGTATGGGTATAGTCAGACTAAGGAGAACTAAAGGTGAATTGGAAGGAAATAATGAAGCTTAATCCGAAAGTTGCATATGGAAATGTCACAGCAACACCAGTAGATGTGGGATATGATGAAAGTCGTCTTGATATGTTAAATAAGCATATACAAAGTCTTATTGATGATGGGCTTATATGGGCAGGAAGCTATTGTCTTTGGAAAAATGGAAAGGTGTTTGCAAATGCGGCGATTGGAGATTTGGCTTGTGAATGGCAGGGAAGAGATAAATTTTTGCCAGATACATTATTTGAGATACAGTCAGTGGGAAAAGTGTTTACAGCCATTGCTATTTTAAAGTTAGCAGAAGACGGAGTGTTGAATTTAGGACAGCCTGTTAGCGAGTGGATAGCTGAATTTGATACAGAGGGTTTTAGAAATATTACTATTATGCAGCTTCTTACTCACACTTCAGGAATATGTGCTTTGAAAGGAACTGTTACAGGGGATGACAGAAGCTGGTGGAAGCATATGGATAAAAGCAATCCAAAGGATACCTGGCTTAGTGCAGTGGTAAAGGCAGGACTTCATGCAAAACCGGGGGAAAAGTGGATTTATTCAATTGTTGCATATTCAATACTGGGTAAAATAATAGAAAGAGCTACGGGTATTAAGGCTGAGGATTATATCACTGAAAATATTTTTATACCTTGTGAAATGAAAGAAACTCATTGGAGATGGCAGGGAACGAAGGAACTTGTGTCAAGATATAATGTTGCCAATGAAACAGACTTAAAGATGGTAAAAGAGGCTATGGAAAGTGATTGGCATAAGATGGCGAAAGCTACTTATGAAACTTTTGATGGAATACCGGAAACAGCAGGCGGTCAAATGTCAACCTGTAGTGAAATGGTACATTTTGGAGAAATGATATTAAGGGATGGATATTACAAGGGTAATCGTGTAATAGGAAAGAAAGCGTTAGAATTTCTTTGGACTAATTTATTGGGAGAAAATGTTTTAGACTGCACTTATAACCATAATCGTCAAATGTTATATGGAGCAGGAGTGCCTATATATTCTAAGAAGATTGATTTAGACCAGATATTGTCGGAGAATACCATTTATCATGAAGGAGCAGGAACATGTATGTTTATGGTTGATAAGGAAGAAGATTTTATTGCTATGTTTCAAACAAGCTTTCGAAAGGAATTCGGCTGGAATCATAGGGCTGTGAAAGGAACAGCGTCGATTATATGGTCAGGGATAAAATGACTCGCCTTAAGTGCGAGTTTTTTTCGTGTATGCCGTTATTGGAAAAGGAAATTACGGCAGATATAATGTTACAAGAAGACATTTGCATTTAGTCAAATGATTATGAAAGGATGTAACATATATGATGAATACCGTAAAAGAGAAAAAATATAACCTATTTAGTAACATTCTGTATGTTTACAAAGGTGTGGCAAAGCATAAGCCTTATTTGATTGCATTACTATTGATATCCATTATCTGCAATGCCGGTAGCAGGTTTGTAGGACTATTTTTAAGCAAATATATTATCGAATTTATATGTGATGGTATTGCTGTGGACTATTTAATTAAGATGGTTGTGATTTTGTCGATACTGAACATTTTATTTATGCTGGGACAAAATGCTGTTAATTTCGGTAAGGAGCCGGGGGCTCTTTATGTAAGACCAATGTTTATGCTTGAGCGAAATAAGAAGCATATAGGAATGTTTTATGAGAATCTGGAGTGTAAGGAAATATTGGATATTATTGAAAAATCAAGAAAAGCCACTAATTGGATTGAAAGCGGAATAGAAGGGATTATTCGTTTTACCATTGTAATATGTTCTGATATATTCACCTGTATTGTTGCAACGGTGATTCTGTGTCGTGTAAACATTTATATGATATTTGTGGTGATAGCATTTGGGCTTTTGTCATACAGGTCCATCGATAAGGCTGCAAAAAGGGACAAGTATCTGACTAATGACAGCGTTTCTGATAAGAATCGTAAAAAAGATTATTTCAATAGAATTAGCAGGGATTTTTCTTATGGAAAAGACATTCGTTTGTATAATGTACAGCCAAAGCTTCTAAAGACACAGGAAGAACTGCTAAAGGAGCTTCATTCGAATGTGTGTAAGGCTAGGAATGGATGGTTAAAAAGTGGTGTATTCACAAGTACATTGGATATGTTGCGAGAAGTAGTAATGTATATTGGTTTAATCTTTGCAATAGTGAAAAAAAGCTTGGGAATAAGTGATTTTACCCTTTATGTGGGATGTGTTCGTAATTTTGCAGGGACATTTCATAATGTGATGAATGTATATGCAAAAATGAGACAATGCAGCAGAGAGGTAGATGATTATCGAACTTTAAATGAATTTATTGATGAACAGGAAGCCTCAGGAGCAGACATAAAGCAAGCTGAAGCTTACGAGATATGTTTTGATAATGTTTCCTTTGCATATCCTGGCACAGATACTTTTGCATTAAAAAATATGAATTTGACAATTACGCCAAAGCAGAAGCTAGCGATTGTAGGTCTAAATGGTGCCGGAAAAACAACCTTTGTAAAGCTTTTATTAAGGTTGTATGAACCGACAGAGGGACATATTTATCTAAATGGTGTGGATATCAGAAAGTATAATACAAAAAGCTATTATGAATTATTTGCGCCGGTGTTTCAGGATATGGAGTGTTATGCATTCACTTTGGCTGAAAATGTATCCATGAAGCCGGAAGGATTTACAGATAAAGAGTTAGTAAGAAAATGTATTGACAGGGCTGGTCTTAAGAATAAGCTTGATGAATGGGAGAAAGGTGTGGATACAAATATTTTAAAGATTTTACACAATGATGGTGTTATCCTGTCCGGCGGTGAAAAACAGAAATTAGCACTTGCCAGAGCTTTGTATAAAAACGCTCCTATTGTTGTGCTTGATGAACCG
>CAZESO010000281.1:0-3362 GCA_964515325.1 uncultured Roseburia sp.
AAAAAGGCGTCATTAAACTCTGTATAAAATAGTCGCCCGTGCAAGCAAGCGGTTCACAATGTCGAGGGCTGTCTAAATGCAAAGATTGTCTGCAAATTTTAAGCGTGTGCGCGCAAGTTTTAATAACTTGGTTTAACACTTCGTCGTCGGTAGTAGTAGTTGCCTCCATAGGCGTTGGGTAATTAGTTGCGATAAAGCCGACTTCCAACTCGGTTTGAGTATCCGAGCGGTTTTCCGCACTAACCACTATATTTGCCGCACTGTAAGTATAAAAACCGCGGTAATCTTGGTTTTTGTATAAAATAATATTTTCGCCGCGCGCATTTTCGTCTATTTCTTTGCATATTATGCGCGCGTGTACTTCACCGTCGCCCTTAGCCTTAACCGTTAAAAATCCCGCGTAAATCTTATCGAGTTGGGCGATAAAGTTAACTTGTTGGTTGGGCAAAAGAGTTATTTTTCCGTTTTTGACGGAGGGGAAGTATTCTTCGCGCACGGGAATAGGCGCTATTTCCGTGTTCCAAACGTTTTCAACCTCTTGGGCGAAGATAAATTCGTCAGGAGCAATTCTTCCGTCAAAAAGCGACGGGGTGGAATATGCGCCGACCTTTCTAACAAGCCAAGTTTTATCGGTCGAAATAGCCAATAACTTTACTTCCCATAGGATAACCGCAAAGAAATCCAATAATAAGGCAATAATTGGCATTTCTTGAAATTCCAAATACACGTTTTGTGATAGGATATAATACTGTGGAGACAATATTAAATGCGTTGAAATAGCAAATAATTCCACTGATTATCATATAGGGTAAAAGAGTTGGAATTATCGTATTAAACCAAAGCATAAGGCCATTATAAGCACCGGTTTTTGTAAGGCTGGGAAAAATTAACATTAAAATGAAAATAATTAAAGGTATGTACATTTATTTGCATCCTTTTTAGCATATTATGAAAAAATAAGGAGAAAAATTACATGAGAGTTTTAGAAGGTTTAAATCCAGAGAAAGTTTTTTACTTTTTTGAAGAAATATCAAAGATTCCAAGAGGTTCAGGGAATACAAAGGCAGTAAGCGATTATTGCGTTTCGTTTGCAAAAGAGAGAGGTTTATGGGTTCAGCAGGATGAAGTTAATAATATAATTATTAAAAAACCTGCAACAAAGGGGAAAGAGAATAGTCCTGTTGTTATTATGCAGGGACATCTTGATATGGTTACAGAGAAAACAAACGATTCAACACATGATTTTCTGAAAGATGGATTAGAATTAATGATAGAAGGGGATTATGTAACAGCGAACAAGACAACACTTGGAGCTGATAATGGTATTGCCGTGGCATATTCTCTGGCTATATTAGATGCGGATGATTTGGTTCATCCTGCATTGGAGGTTATGTTTACAATTGATGAAGAAACAGGTATGGATGGCGCACAGTTTATAGATATGTCAAATTTGGAAGGAAAGTATCTTCTTAATTTGGATTGTGACATGGAAGATACGCTTATGGCAGGATGCGCAGGTGGTGTTCGTGTTAATGGTAAATTTGAACTTACAAGAAAAGATGTTAGTGGTGATGTATATACCATAACTGTATCAGGCTTAAAGGGTGGCCATTCAGGAAGTGAGATTGACAAAGAACGAGGTAATGCAAATATATTATTGGGAAGAGTATTAAATCAGCTTATTGGTGATAAGGAAGGAATATTTATCAGAGATTTTGCCGGTGGAAATAAAGATAATGCCATAACAAGAGAAAGTGTGGCAAACATAGTTGTAAGTAATAATGATATAGATGTTGAAGGTATTATAGCTGAGATTTCTAATACATTTAAGAATGAGTATTCAGCATCGGATCCGGATGTTTTTGTAAGTGTAAAGAATAATTATTATATGAGTGATGTAAGAGTATGGAGGCCTGAGTGTACCAGAAAGGTACTTGATTTCATAACATTAACACCAAATGGTCCGACTAATATGTGTTTTGGTATGAGTGGTCTTGTAGAAACTTCTCTTAATCTTGGTATTACAACAACAGAAGAGGACGTGTTTAATACAGCTACAACTATCAGAAGTGTTGTAGCATCAAGAAAAGAAGAACTAAAGAATAAAATAATCAGACTTATAGAAGTATGTGGAGGTATGACAAGTATTCAGTCTGATTATCCGGAGTGGGAATATAAAAGAAATTCATATTTACAGAATAAATTAAAAGAGATATATAGTAGGGAATTCAATAGAGAGTTAAAGGTGGATGTTATTCATGCAGGACTTGAGTGTGGATATTTATTGCAGAAAAAGCCTGAGTTGGATGCAGTTTCATTTGGTCCTGTTATGTATGATATTCATACTACAGAAGAAAGATTATCAATCAGTTCAACTGAATTGACATACAAATTCCTACTTAAAGTATTAGAAGAATTATAAATAACAAACGAGGTAAAAAATGAGATTTTTAAGTATCGCCAGCGGCAGTAGTGGTAATTGTATATATGTAGGTGACGATAATACACATCTTTTGATTGATACAGGTATCAGTAAAAAGAGAGTAGAGGAAGGACTTAATGGAATAGGACTTTCGCTAAAGGATATAGACGGAATATTGCTCACCCATGAGCATTCCGATCATATATCAGGTTTAGGAGTTATTCTTAGAAAATATGATATTCCTGTATACGGAAGTGCCGGAACAATAGATGGAACAAAATACAGTAAATATGTTGATAAGGTTGACCTTGAACTGTTTAAGGAGATAGATATTGACAAAAAGTTTAAGATAAATACATTATCCATTAATCCTTTTGAAATTCCGCATGATGCAACAATGCCTTGTGCATACAGAATATCTGATAGAGAAAAATCCTGTGCCATAGCGACTGATTTGGGATGTTATAATGATTACATTATTAATAATTTAAAGAACTCTGATGTAATGCTTATAGAAGCAAATCATGATATAAGAATGTTACAGACAGGTGCGTATCCATATTATTTAAAGCAAAGAATTCTTGGTGACCATGGGCATTTGTGTAATGAAATGTCGGGAAGATTAATTGACAGCTTGCTTTGTGATAAGACAAAGAAGATATTTTTGGGACATTTAAGTAAAGAAAATAATTTTCCACAGTTGGCTTATGAAAGTGTAAGAGCTGAAATAAATTTAAGTGAAAGTGCCCATAGAGCGGAAGATTATGATATCAGCGTTGCTCACAGGGACAGACCATCAGAATGTATAGAATTTTAAATACGTGTTGAAAAAATCTTACAGTTATTTTATAATTAAATGACCATTGCGAGTAAATGCAATGAAATACGGAGGTATATATATGAAGAAAACAGTTATTACAGTAGTTGGTAAAGATACAGT
>CAZESO010000282.1:0-3331 GCA_964515325.1 uncultured Roseburia sp.
CACTGAATATTTCTTCTTTTGTAAATACTCTGTTAGGATTTGAAGCAAGGAATGACAATAAATCAAATTCCTTTGTTGTAAGAGTTCTTTCTTCTCCATTAACATATACTCGTCTAGCTGTCTTATCAATCTTAATTCCACGAATCTCGATGATTTCATTTTGGTTTTGTGTTTCACCAACCAATCTTTCATAACGAGTCAAATGTGACTTAACTCTCGCAACTAACTCACTTGGACTGAAAGGCTTTGTTATATAATCATCTGCGCCCAAGCCAAGACCTCTAATCTTATCAATATCATCCTTTTTAGCTGATATAATAATAATTGGTGTATTTTTCTGTTCTCTAATCTGTCTACAGATTTCAAAACCATCAACACCTGGTAGCATAAGGTCAAGTATGAACAAATCAAACTCTTCTGTCAATGCTCTGTCTAGTCCATCAAGTCCATTTCCTTCAATCTCAACAGAGAAACCACTGAGTTCAAGATAATCTCTTTCCAATTCAGCTATAGCTATCTCATCTTCAATTATCAATATCTTTCCCATAGTTCTCTCCATTTCCTTGCAATTACATGTTGTCCTTAGTCATCTTCTTTAATGTGAAGTTCATTGTTAATCCCTGACCTTCAACACCTGTTGCCCATACTGTTCCACCGTGATCTTCGATAATCTTCTTAACTACTGCAAGACCGATACCGCTACCACCCTGTTCTGAATTTCTTGAAGAATCAGCTCTAAAGAATCTCTTAAAGAGCTGGTCAAGTTCTTCTTCCTTAACACCTCTACCATTATCCTTGATAGATACTCTGATTCTCTTCTTATCATCTTCATCTTCATCAATTCTAATAAAGATTCTTTGATCTTCTTTATCCATATATTTAACAGCATTTGAAATAATGTTGTTAATAACTCTCTTAAGCTGTTCTTTATCTGCTAAAACATTAACCTTTTCCGGTAAACCATTAATGTAAGCAAGCTTGATATTCTTACTGTCTAATTCTGTTCTAATCTCATCTATACATTCTGAGAAGTATGCATTTACATCAAGTTTAGAGAAGTTATATGGTACACTGTTTGATTCAAGTTTAGAAATCA
This sequence comes from uncultured Roseburia sp., assembly GCA_964515325.1. GTDB lineage: Bacteria > Bacillota > Clostridia > Lachnospirales > Lachnospiraceae > SVEL01. The sequence continues at coordinate 1,097 of CAZESO010000282.1, forward strand.
ATACAAGTTCACCGATTAACTTATCCATATCACTGGCCTTGTTGTAAATTGTCTTAACATATTTTGCTTTCTTTTCTTCTGTATCTGCAACTCCATCCATAATACCTTCACAGTATCCCTTAATAGCTGTAAGAGGTGTCTTTAAGTCATGTGAAATGTTGCTGATAAGCTCTTTATTCTCTTCTTCACTTGCAATCTGTCTCTCAATAGATGTCTTCAAGTGTTCTCTCATCTTTTCAAACGAGTTGAATAACTGACCAAATTCGTCATTTGATGTTGACTTAACTGAGAAGTCAAGGTTACCCATAGCTACCTTACGAATAGCATTGTTTAATTTCTTAAGTGGTGAAATTACACTCTTGTAAATCCATAATGTAAGAAGTGTTCCTACAAGTATTGTCATAACAATTGTGAATACTAAAGTCTGTACTAAAATAGACTTAACATCACTAAGTGAGTTTGTTACGTTTGTGATAATACAGAATGAACCTCTTGCTCCACCTGAAAGTGTTGCACTTGATATCTTAATAATATATTCATCTGTACTGTTATCTGATGTACTAAAATAAAATTTCAAACCATCATTTTCCGTAACACTAAACTGCTGTAAATATGCAAGGATTTTATTAAAATCAGGATCCTTTACAATCTCAGCATCACTTTTTGGATATGTAAAACCATTCTCATCTCTAACCATAAGATAAGAGTTTCTCTCCTGTAATTCTGCATTAATTGCATCAAGTGCTTCAGCCTTCGCAAATGATCCGTCTGTCTTATTTGCTACAAGCTCCTCATAATATGGTTGTGTCATCTGATCAAGTATGTGTGTCTGATTAAAGAAACAGTCATATACTGAAACTTCTATTCCATACTTCTTCTCCATATTGTTAATCTGAATGCCTAACATAGCCGCACCAATAATTAGAGCTAATAACATAGGCATAACAATGATTACCGCATACGAAATAATAATCTTTGTATTAAACTTCATGTTTTTATACCTTCTTCCTTTCTTATGTATTAACTTAATAAGTTTTTTATTTTTAGTTTATTTTTATTTAATAATACTACAACATTACCCCTAAAGTCAAACATTTTCAATAATTTTCTTAAATTATATATTAATATCCATTTTTTGTGTAATTTGTACCCTTATATATCATATTATATTGTGTTCATACAGAACACCTCCAAACATATAAAAGCAACATAGGACCTCACTAAAAAGCAAGGTCCACATTATTGTTACTATTTAATGTTTGCGTGTCTTTCCTGAAGAGAAAGAACATCCTTGCAACCTTTTTCTTTAACAGTCTTAATACCTCTTGCACTTGACATAGCTGCTGCCATTGTTGTGATATAAGGTACTCTACTCTTGATACAAGCCTTTCTTACATAACTGTCATCAGGACCTGCATCTGCAACCTTTGGTGTGTTAACAACTATCTGTACTTCACCATTTGTAATAACATCATATACATTTGGTCTGTCACCTTCTGAAACCTTTGCAACCTTTGTTACCTTGATTCCTGCTTCTGCGATATCTCTTGCAGTTCCCTTTGTAGCTAAAATTTCGAATCCTGCTTCATCAAATAACTTAGCAACCTCTACTACATCTTCTTTATCTCTGCCACCAACACTGATAAGAACCTTTCCTTCTAATGGTAAGATGCTCTTTGTTCCTTCCTGCGCCTTGTAGAACGCTTCACCAACTGTCTCTGCCAAACCTAAAACTTCACCTGTTGAACGCATTTCAGGTCCAAGTACAGGGTCAACTTCCGGGAACATATTGAATGGGAATACAGCTTCCTTAACACCATAGTGTGGAATAACCTTATCCTTCATATCTTTAATTGGTGATGGCTTTCCTGTAAACTCAGAAGTAATTATTTCTGTTGCAAGCGGAACCATTTCTATAGCACAAACCTTTGATACAAGAGGCACTGTACGTGATGCTCTTGGGTTAGCTTCAAGTACGTATACCGTGTCGCCTTCAATAGCATACTGCATATTCATAAGACCTCTTACATGCATCTCTTCCGCAATCTTCTTTGTATATTCCTTGATTGTAGCAAGATGCTTATCTGAAATATGCTTTGAAGGAATAATACAAGCTGAGTCACCTGAGTGAACACCTGCAAGCTCAATATGCTCCATAACAGCAGGAACATATGCATGCTCGCCATCAGCAATTGCATCTGCTTCACATTCCATAGCATGCTGTAAAAATCTATC
>CAZESO010000283.1:0-3317 GCA_964515325.1 uncultured Roseburia sp.
CCTTATTTCTTGTTAAAAGCTTATGAAAAATATGAAGAAATAAGACCTACAGTAATTGAAGATTTGATAAAGACTAACGGAACTCTTGATTCATATGCCAAGCTCTTCAAAAAAGACGGGCAATACAATGATTTAAGATGGGGTACAACATATAGAGAATATCAAGGAGAAGCTTTCCTTGCATCTATGAACAGTTTAGAAACCTTTATCAAAACAAGAATTACATTCTTTGATAATCAGATGAAAACTTTTGACGATTTCGTAGATTCGCTTGGATTATATACGCGAAGCTCAGTTATTGAAATATCTGATATTACAAAGAATTCGGATGGTTCATATAAAATCACTGCCACAGCCAATAATAATCAGGCTAAAATGCTTTCATTTCAGGTAAATGGCAAAAATCTTTATACTGCTACTATTAATAATGGCACAGCCTCTGTGGATGTACCAAAAGATACAATTACAAATTCTTCATCCAATATAGTTGTTGTTCGTATGCTTGATCAAAATGAAGATTATATTATGGAAGCTGCTAATACCAGTGATAAAAACTATAATCCTGATCATGTAGAACCGCTGTCAAACTATAAGGTATTTGAATAGGAGGCTTTTATGTTCAAGATTTTATCAATATTATTTTTTATATTAGCGTTTCTCTTTTTAGCAGTATTTATAAAAAAGATTCGCAATCATTACTAAAGGAGGCATATGTTTTTTATGAGGAATAAAGATTTCCCTTCCACAAGACATGAAATAAAAATTCTTATAACATATGCTGATTATATTGATTTATCAACTCGTTTGGCTTGCCTTATGCAAAGAGATCCCAACTCTTTTGGTGGCGATTATTTTATAAGAAGCCTATATTTTGATGATATATATAATACTTCTTATACAACCAAGGTTGATGGTGTGGATAACAGAACCAAGTATCGAATTAGAATTTATAACCATTCAGATAATGTTATTAAATTTGAAAAGAAGGAAAAATATGTTAGCAAGATACATAAGTCATCTATTTTTATATCAAGAGCACAATATGAATCTATTTTATCAGGCGATTGTGACTTTTTAAGATATATAGACAAGCCTCTTGCCAAAGAGCTATATACAGAATTTAAAAGTAAAAAGCTTTCTCCTTCTGTTATCGTTGACTATAATCGTGACGCTTTTGTCCACGAGTTGTCAAACACACGAATAACCTTTGATAAATCATTATCAGCAGGTATTAATTCATATGACATTTTTGATAATAACCTTACTACTTTATCTGTATTCAATAAAGATATGGTAATTCTTGAGGTTAAGTATGATAATTTTTTACCATCACATATTGCAGCAATAATCAACAGCATTTATGGTGTAAAAATGTCATTATCCAAATTTGTTATGTGCAAAAAACTTTCAGGCACTTTGAATAAAGGTAGCTTATTTAGTAATTAATTAAGAAAGGATAAAATAATATGAGTATATCAGATATTATAAACCAAAGCTTAGAGCAGGGAACTACAAACGCTAATCTTTCAGTATCAAACATCATTGTTACTGCATTAGTTGCTCTTCTCTGTTCATTAGTAATTTACTTTGTTTACAAATTTTTCTTTAGAGGTGCTGTTTACAGCGAAAACTTTAACATTTTAAATGTTTTACTTTGTATTGTAACTTCATTTATAATTACAACAATTCGTTCAGACCTTATGCTTTCATTAGGTATGGTTGGTGCTTTATCAATTGTCAGATTCCGTTCAGCAGTTAAGGACCCACTTGATATCGGATTCTTATTTTGGTCTATATCAACAGGTATAGCAATTGGTGCCGGCTTATTCCCATTTGCAATTGCTACTACAATTTGTATTTCAATTGTTTACATAGCCATCTCATTTTTATCGACTGGAAAGAACACATTCCTTCTTGTTGTAAAATATAACACAGATAAGGATAGCGAAGTAAGAAAGCAACTTGAAGGCATCAAGAATACATTAAAAAGCAAAAACGTATTCAAGGACAAAATCGAACTTACAGTTCAGGTTAGCGTAAAGAAAGGCAAAACAGGATTTGTCAAGAAAATTGCAGAACTTGAAGGTGTAGAATCAGCTATATTAGTTGAATATACTGGAGATTATCTATAAAAAAGCGCCGTGGCCGGCGCTTATGAGTTTGCTTCGCAAACTCTCTATAATTACCACTACTTTAATTGCTCCAGAGCAATTTCCTATTAAAAAAAGCCCCGTACGGGGCTTTTTTTACCAAAGATCATGTGCTTTTATATTTTTCACAGCCTTTGCAATATGTTCTCTTGCAAGCTTTGCAGCTTTTTCAGCATCTCTCTCTTTCATTGCTTCAAGTAATGCTCTGTGTTCTTTGTTAGAATTCTGTACTCTTTCACTTTCACCAAGAGTTGTCTTTCTCATAGCCTTTATATACTGATGAAAATCGGATAATGTATGTTTAAGCATCTTACTATCTGCAGCACTATATATACCTTCATGAAATGAGTTATCCAATTCATGAACTTTCTCCATCTTTCCCTTTTCATAATAGAAATCAGACAAATCAAGAATACTTTCAAGTTCTGCAAGCTGCTCATCTGTTATAATCTTTGTTGCCTTTTTCGCACAAAGTCCTTCAAGTAATGAACGCATTTCATATATATCATGAATATCTTTTGTGCTGATACCTATAACGTAAGCACCTTTATTTGGCACAATATTTACCAAGCCTTCAAGCTCAAGCTGTCTAAGTGCCTCTCTTACAGGAGTTCTGCTAACACCAAGCTCATTACCTATTGCAAGCTCTCTAAGTTCATCATTTTCCTTATATTTACCACTAATTATCCCCTCTCTAAGCTTTTTAAAAACATAAGTGCTCAGAGAATTTTGTCTAGAAGCATTTATTTCTTTTTCCATATATTCCCATTCCTAACAATTACTTCAATACAATTCCTAATTCATCGCATGTTTTTGTAATTATACTGATAAGCTCATCATCTGTAATAACAGTGACTCTTCCTGTTTCATATTCAGCATCTACCCATTCTTTCACTTTCTTTACAAGTTCACTTTGCTTATCTACTTGAGCTTCGCCCTTTAACTTGTAATATGTATTAATCCAATGAGCAATACCTGCAAGTCCTGATGTATTTGAAACTGCAACTAATACTGGTCTGTTTAAAATCTTTTCTGTATCAAAAATATTATATATTTCTTCATTCTTTAAAAGTCCGTCAGCATGAATACCCGCTCTTGTTACATTAAATGCAGAACCTACAAATGGTGTTCTTGAAGGTAATTTGTAACCAATTTCTTTCTGATAAT
>CAZESO010000284.1:0-3282 GCA_964515325.1 uncultured Roseburia sp.
AAAAAGATTAACAATCGGTGCTCCCGGACGAAGTGCCATGGAACAGGTTGTTAAAATAAATGAAGAATATTTAAATAAATAATTCCATTTTTATATATTATGTGATATAATCTTCCTATCAAAACTGTGATAAAATTTAATTATATGGAGGATTGTAATTATGGCAAAGACAAATGGAACACAGACAATCGAGGTTATCCCAGGAAGAAGAGTTATTTTATCTTCATGCAACGGCAGAACAAATGTCGATGAGCTTAAATGGCTCGCTGAAACTATCGTTAAGGAAGCTTCTGCGTGGAAGGCAAGCGGTTGGGCATATGTAGCGGATTGTTCACAGATGAAACCGGTAACACCAGCAGAAAGCAAAGAGTTAGTTGTTATGACTAAGATGTTCGTTGATGCAGGCTGTAAGGCTTTTGGCTTCGCAGAAGGTATCTCTACAATGCTTAAGGTTCAGACTAAGAAGAACACTGAAATGTCCGAAACAGGCGTTATGGAAGGCCACTTCGCTACAAGAGAGGAAGCTCTTGATTGGTTGAAGAACGACTTAGGTTTATAGAAGTTTTGTTAATAGTAAAAGGATGCAGTTTGAGCTGCATCCTTTTATATTTTATCTCTTCACCGACAACCATAGCTTTTCCCATTATCTACATAGCCAAAAACACTTTTTCAATGCTCATTTTCTTCTTAACTCCACCACTTTTCCAACACAAAAAGACTGATAAAGCCAACAGCATCACGCCTAAAATCAATCCATTTTTCATACCCTCATCTGTTTTTTCTTGTATTGCAAAATCTTGAATCACACTATTAATATTAAAATTTTCTATATCCTTATACCAACTGTCATCGCCAATACTTTCAGCCTTCACAAGTATTCCTTTAACAGTAACTGCTTCACCTTTACCTCTTGAAAAGCTTTCCAACGCTTCTGTAATATCCTTATTGTAAATCATAATACGAATATAATTATTGTCATCTATTAGAATTGTATATGTATTATATTCTTTTCCAAATGTAATAAAAGTTTCACTCTGTCCATTATAGCTACTCGGACTGGTCTTCTTCACAAGATAACTGTCTATATTACAACTCACATATTTACCTTGCTTCATATTAGTTTGATTCAATTCATTCAACTCATATGGATGATTATAATTATACAAATCACAACCTTTTGTAATGATTAACAAAAGGCTGATAACAAATAAAATGATTGATATTATTAATAGTCTTGGTATCTCTATTGTTGTTTTTAAAAACATGTCCTTATTTTTTTCCTTCCCATTTATAAAAAAGGTTTTCTTTCAACATACTTTCTAATGATTCAAATTTACATTCACAGAGCTTTTCGCATAAAGCAAGTACTTCATCATTTACATAATCTTTCACTTCATATCTCTTAATACCATCCTCCAAATGAAATAAGAATACAACTCCATCATCAGTTAAGTATTCATTCCAATATCCTAGTTCAAGATGTTTTGTAATGTAATCTTCCCATTTCATCGCATTTCTTCTTGGAAATGAAACCATATAATTATCGTCATCATTTTGTATATCAAAACCATCTGCTTTCAATTCATTTATTGAACTATCAATTCCCATTACATATGAATAAAACATATATCAATTTTCCTTTCCAAATAGAGCTGTCGCATAAGCAACAGCTCTTACATTTTACTAAAGTATATTTATCTCTTTTAATATCCGTTCAATGTCACATCCAACTTCATCCTTTGTTGCAATATCATATATCTTTTTAATATAATCTTCGTTCTCTTCCAATTCCTCTGCAATCTTCTCAACCGACTTTCCTTTTTGTATCTTTGTAACAATCTTTGATACAAGAAGTTCAATTTTCCCCTTTTCTCTACCAATCTCTTCACCCTCAAGCCTTACATCCATATCATGAAGTAATGTTTTCATATATTCCAACCTCCATTCCTTGTTTTGTCTTACTTTATTAACAGCCATATCCACCTTATCAGTAAATGTGTTTGTTGATTTCTTAGTTTCAATATAATCCAAAAACTCTTTCACTTTAGGTGGTACATTTACTCTACTTCCCTTTGTATTAAACAAAAGAATTTTTCCTGTAAGTAATTCAAGTAATTCGGTACACAATCCCTTATCCTGCATAACTTTACCAAATATAAAGTCATTACTGATAGTTTGATTTTCATACACCAAATCTTCAGGGATTCTTGACACCAGTTCCATTTCATCATAATCTTTTACCATATAAATCCTCCTTAATGTAGATATTTGCAGGAGCATTTATATTTGAAATCTCCTGCTGTTAAAATATTGATTGTTCAGCATAGATTTCTTTAAAAAGATAATTTTAATATTAATAATGATATTTTTTGAAATTTAGAAATTTTATGCTTGTGTTAAGCATAACACAAGCATTTTAAGAACACAACCTATTTTTATTTAGTTATTTTCATATGAAGATAAACACACCTCCTACAATTTTATTTTTCAAGCAACTCTCACTCTCTAATACTTACTCTCCAACACAATCTCTTCCTCTTCCATATACAGTATCAATTCTCCATCAGTACCAAAATCAAAATCTATATCCATTGAAATACTGCCATCCATACTTTTTATAACAATACAATCTTTTTCGCTATCATATTCATATATTTCAAATTCTTCATAACCACTAACTTTTTCACCAGTTGATGTTGTATAGTTAAACCTTCCCAGCCATTCCTCATCACTCCATATAAAGCTAAGTTCATTATTTCCCTCTTCTGTTTCTTGTACCCAATACATGCCAACTACACCAAATGCAAATACCATTTCTTTACTCTCTACTTGCATTTCCAAATCCTCTGAATCATCATCAGTGTAATTAGAAAAATCTTCTGAAAATAAAAATGTCCTCTCCTCATCATCAACCACAAGTACTAATTCTTCTCCATCACAGGAAATATATTCAATATTTGTTGACGACATAAATCCACCAGAAACCTTTATAATATCTTTCTTTTCATTATATTCCCATGTTTCATACAAATCATGATTCCCTACCGGATTACCACACGCCTCATAATATCCATAGCTGCCATCTTCTGCAAAATATATGTACTCCGTACAGCCTGTTGTCCCTCTAAACCACTCTTTATCTACTACTTTTTCTACAAATTCGTCATAGCGTGATCCATTAGATTCAGTTTTAACCTTTTGTTCTTTTACATTACTTTCATTTGTACTTTCTTCTTTTTCACCACATGCTGTAGTTAAGCACATACCTAACATTATCCAGAC
>CAZESO010000285.1:0-3282 GCA_964515325.1 uncultured Roseburia sp.
ATATTACAACATTATACAGATATTTAGAAAGTTATACAAGCTAGACAAATGAAAGGTTTAATATATGAATAAGGTTCTGGTGATTGGAGCAGGTGCGTCCGGACTGGTTGCGGCTATAGAAGCTGCAAAGAAAGGCGCAAAGGTTACAATAATTGAAAAGAATAATAAAGAAGGAAAAAAACTGTTAGCAACAGGTAATGGCAGATGTAATATTACTAATTTATCAATGGATATATCAAAGTACAGAAGTGAAAATCCTTCTTTTGTTAATGATTTATTGAGAAGATATACAGTTAAGGATATTAGAGATTTTTTTGAAGGCATATCATTAAAAACAAGAGATATAAATGGATATGTGTATCCATATTCCTTACAGGCACAAACAGTTGTTTCAAAACTTGTTAATGAGTGTAAACGTCTTGGAATTAATATTCTTTTAAATACAGAATGTATATCTGTTAATAAGAATAAAAATGGATTATTCGATTTGAAAGTTGTGAGAAAGGGAGAAAGAAATAGTACTGAAATTTTACAGGCTAATTCTGTTATTTTATCAACGGGTTTAGTGGCCGGGGTAGGCTTAAAAGGTGAAAGTATTGATGAAAAAAATATACTTGCCCTTGAGTATGCCAAGAAAACAGGACATAAGATTTCAAAGGTTGTTCCTGGACTTACAGCCTTGAAATGCAAGAACAAGCATCAAAGTAAGGTTAGTGGCGTTAGATGGGAATCTAAGGTAGCTACATATATTGAAGGCAGGAAAGTATATGAAGATATAGGAGAATTGCAATTTGCTGACTATGGTATTTCAGGAATAGTAGTTTTTCAAAATGCAAGATATGCGTCATATGGACTTGCCGAAAAAAAGAAAACGGAAGTTATAATTGATATGATGCCGGATTTAGAGTGTGCAGAGTTATACGATATGTTAAATAGTCAAATAAAACAATTTCAGGATATGTCTTTATATGATATTTTGGAAGGAGTATTTAACAATAAGCTTGTACAATACATTCTTTTAAATGCCGAGATAAACGGAAGTATAAAAGCAAAGAATTTTAAGGATATAGATTTGCTCGTTAAGGTGATTAAGGAATTAAAATTACAGGTAACAGGAACAAGAGGTTTTGAGTACGCACAAGTTTGTGCCGGTGGCATTAACACTAACGATGTTAAAGAAACTATGGAATCAAAGTATATTGATAATCTTTATTTCACAGGCGAAGTTCTTGATGTAGATGGAATGTGTGGAGGATATAACTTGCATTTTGCTTTTGCATCAGGTATTGAAGCAGGTAAAAATGCAGGAAGTGGAGATAGGCATGATAAGAATTAACCAAATCAAACTGAAATATAATCATAGTGAAAGAGATTTGTTGATAAAAATAGCTGATATTTTACGAATCAAAAAAGATAAGCTGGCAGAGGAAATACAAGAATATACAATTGTAAAGAAATCTATAGATGCCAGAGAAAAGCCGGATTTTAAATTTGTTTATAGTGTTAATGTCAGGGTAAAGTCTGAAAAGCTTTTGAAAAAGTCAGTATATAACAAAGATGTTTATATAACAAAAGAAGAAAAATATGAATTTGTTCCTACAGGTAAAGAAATTTCTAATAATCGTCCTGTTATTGTTGGTTTTGGACCTGCGGGGATTTTTTGTGGATATTTTTTGGCAAAGTATGGTTATAAACCAATTATAATCGAAAGAGGAAAAGCAGTTGAGGAAAGAAATATTGATGTAAATAATTTTTTTCAAGGAGGTCAGCTTAACCCGGAATCAAATGTACAATTTGGCGAGGGTGGTGCAGGAACATTTTCTGATGGGAAATTAAATACATTAGTTAAAGATAAATTTTTTAGAAATAAGCTTGTGTTGGAAACATTAGTAGAGTTTGGAGCAAAAGAATCTATACTATATGAGAACAAGCCGCATATTGGAACTGATAAACTATCTGAAATAATTGTGAAAATGAGAAAAGCAATTATTGCTATGGGTGGCGAAGTTCGTTTTAATACAAAGCTTACCAATATAATTACTAATAATGGGAAAATTGCTGAAATTGAAGTTAATGATAAAGAAAAAATTGTTACGGACATTTTGGTATTAGCTCTTGGACATAGTGCCAGAGATACATTTTATATGTTACATAACAATGGGCTTGTTATGGAATCTAAAGCTTTTGCAGTTGGTGTCAGAATTGAACATCCTCAGATTATTATTGATGAAAATATGTATGGAAGTGATCATAATGAATATGAAAATATTGAAGCTGCTGAATATAAAGTAACACATACAGCATCCAATGGCAGAGGCGTTTATTCGTTTTGTATGTGTCCGGGAGGCTATGTAGTTAATGCTTCCTCGGAAAAAGACAGAATAGCGATTAATGGCATGAGTTATAGTGGCAGAGATGGTATAAATGCCAATAGTGCAATGATTGTTGCTGTTAATCCAAAAGACTATGGCAGTGATGAACCATTAGCGGCAGTAGAATTCCAAAGAAGCATAGAAGCAAATGCTTATAAAGAAGGAAATGGTAATATACCTATACAATTATTTGGAGATTTTTGTGAAAAGCGTATTTCTAAAGAAATAGGAGAAGTTGTGCCACAAATCAAAGGAAAGTACGAATTTGGGAACATTTGGAATGTTTTACCGGATGAAGTATGTGAGTCTTTAGTGGAGGGCATACATGAATTTGGTAAGAAAATTAAAGGCTTTGACAGAAGAGATGCGGTATTAAGTGCTGTTGAAAGCAGAACATCTTCACCTGTAAGAATAAGAAGAAATGACGATTTTCAGGCAAATATCGAAGGTTTATATCCTTGTGGTGAGGGCGCTGGATATGCCGGTGGTATAACTTCAGCAGCAATGGATGGTGTTAGAATATTTGAAGCTATTGCAAAAAAGTATAAAAGTGTAGTATAATAATTCGGTATTTTTTTTGAAAGGTAAGAATAATAATGAATTATCGTGAAAAATTAAAGGATAAAAAGAGAATTGTTGTTAAGATTGGTTCTTCGTCTCTAACACATAAAGATACAGGATATATTGATTTTTCTAAACTTGAGAAATTAGTAAGAGTTCTTACGAATCTTAGAAATATGGGAAAAGAAGTAGTTTTGGTTTCATCAGGTGCTATTGCAGTTGGTAGAAAAACCATAGGAGCAGAAGGTGATACATCTTTGCCGACCAAACAGGCATGTGCGGCAGTTGGACAAGCGAAGCTTATGATGATTTACCAAAAGCTTTTTAGTGAATATAATCAAAATGTTGC
>CAZESO010000286.1:0-3232 GCA_964515325.1 uncultured Roseburia sp.
CATAATTTTTTACTTTTACTTTTTTCTTTACAGTCTTTGTTTATTTCGTTTCCGGAATGTCCGCTGATTATTTTAAACTCACCACCTACATATTCTAATGTCGGAGGAACAGCTCCTGTAATTTTAGCATCATCAAGGCATACAAGCTTGCTGATAACCGCATCAAGCATTGTTTCATTATATGTTACATTAATATCTGCGTTGTATTCTCCGCCCTTCTTAAACCATGCATATGAATTCTGCTTTTTTAAAATTTCATTTAAATCACCTTTGATATTCACAGCCATATCAATTTCTGACGAAGGAATCATCTCAACAGTACTTAATCGTTCTTCGATATTAAGACAATATAAACGAACGCTGTCAAGGATTTCTTCTTCTACAGCAGCCACGCTTTTATTACCACAATTATATCCGTTTATAATTGTACCCGGTAAAAAATGATACTGATAATAAACGGAAATACCAAGATAAATAATTACCATAAATACAACTGTACAAAATAAAGTTGCAATTAATACCTTCTTCTTAGAATTCTTCATTCTTTCCTCCTAGCGGCGAGATAACTCTGTTGTAATATCCTCCCAGCTTACACCCTTTTCAGCCATAAGAACCATTACATGATATAAGAAATCCGATATTTCATATTTGATTTCTTCTTTGTTAGGATTTTTGGCTGCAATAATTATCTCAGTAGCTTCTTCGCCAACTTTCTTTAATATTTTATCAATACCCTTGTCGAAAAGATAATTTGTATAAGAACCTTCTTTTGGATTTTCTTTTCTGTCAAGGATTACATTGAATACATCCTCAAATACTTTATGAGGATTATTGTCTTTATAGTCTTTTTTGTATACATTTGTATAGAAACAGCTTCTCTTTCCTGTATGACATGCTGCACCTACCTGATATACTTTAGCGAGAATTGTATCACTGTCACAGTCAATATCAAGAGACTTTACATACTGGAAATGTCCTGAAGTTAAGCCTTTTTCCCAAAGTTCATTTCTACTTCTGCTATAATATGTCATACGCCCTGTTTCAATTGTATGGTTAAATGCTTCTTCATTCATATATGCAAGCATTAATACTTCATTAGTCTTGTAATCCTGAACAACTACAGGAATCATGCCATCAGCATTTGTTTTAAGCTCTGAAAACGAAACAGTTGCTTCGTATAATTTGACATTCAAACCATTATCCTTTAATGAGCGCTTAAATGCTGTATAATCATTAGCTGAGTTAAATGTATATCCATAAACATTTTCTTTTATATTAGATGTAATAAATGATACATCTTCTTTTGCATTAATATAAATAACTTTTGCATTAATGCCTTCATCTGTATCAACGCAATTTGACTTTAATACATATGTTGCTCCGTCATTAATTGCAGCTTCAATAATTGCTGATGTAGTATCATCAGAGCAAAGAACAGCAATTTTTTCCTTGCCAAATCTGTCGGCAGCCTCTTTAACCATAGCTACATTGGATTCTTTAGCTAAATCAAGAACAACGATTTCTGAACCGGCATATAAGTATTTTTTAACATCTTCAAGACGCTTAATATTACCACCCATAATTACAGGAATATCACAATTTGTAACAATATCCTTTACCATATCAATATTGGCTTCATGTTCAGCATCATTAGAAGAAATCTCTGTGATATATAACATATCAGCACCGGTATTTCCATAAAGAATACAATCTTCAACAATGTTTTCAGAATTCTTATCAATAATAATATTTTGAACTAATTTTATATCACTCATAACAACCTCCTACAGTACACCTTTTGTTGATAGTACTGAATTAAATCTTAAATCAGTCATTGTTGCCATGTCAAGAGCTTTTGCAAAAGCCTTGAATGCACATTCAATAATGTGGTGGTCATTGTCACCATAAAACATATTGAAATGTAAGTTCATAGCAGCGCTGTAAGATACGGCATAGAAAAATTCCTTTGTCATACATGTATCAAAATATCCACATCTTTCTGTATTAAACTTTAAATTAGAAACAAAATAAGGTCTGCCAGATAAATCAAGAGCACACATTACTAATGTTTCATCCATTGGAAGTGTAGCACTACCATATCTTTTAATGGATTTCTTATCACCTACTGCTTCTTTAATAGCTTGTCCAAGAACAATACCTACATCTTCAATTAAATGATGACAATCAACATATAAATCACCCTTAGCCTTTAATGTAAGGTCAAAAAGTCCGTGTCTTGCAAAATTATTAAGCATATGATCGAAAAATCCAACACCTGTATTTATATCAGTTTTACCTGTACCATCAATATTAATGGTAAGTTCTATTTCTGTTTCACCTGTTTTTCTAACAATGGTAGCTTTTCTTTCCATAGCGATACTCCTTTTAGTTAAATCTTACTTTGATAGAATTAGCGTGTGCTGTTAAGCCTTCTTCTGTTGCAAATTTAATAATATCATTATGAATCGGCTCAAGAGCTTCTCTTGAGTAATAAATAATGCTTGATTTTTTAATGAAATCATCTACGCTAAGTGGTGAGAAGAATTTTGCTGTTCCGTTTGTAGGAAGTACATGGTTTGGTCCTGCAAAATAATCTCCAAGTGGTTCTGAACTATATTCACCAAGGAAAATAGCACCGGCATTCTTTATCTTAGTCATTACTTCAAATGGGTTCTTTGTAAGAACTTCAAGGTGTTCTGAAGCAATGTCGTTTGCAGCATCAATAGCATCCTGTAAACTTTCTGCAACAAGTATGTAACCATAATTTTCAAGGGACTTCGTCATAATCTCTTTTCTTGAAAGCTCATTAACAAATTTGTCTATTTCTACTTCTACTGATTTAGCTAAATCCATACTTGTTGTAACAAGTATGGCACTTGCCATTTCATCATGCTCAGCCTGTGATAAAAGATCAGCTGCTACATATCTTGGATTAGCAGTTTCATCAGCCAATACTAATATTTCACTAGGACCTGCAATTGAATCAATGCTTACAAAACCAAATACAGCTTTTTTGGCAAGAGCAACAAAAATGTTACCAGGACCAACAATCTTATCAACTTTCTTAATTGTATTTGTGCCAAATGCTAATGCTGCGATAGCCTGAGCTCCACCAACCTTATAAATAACATCAACACCTGCAATATCAGCCGCTACAAGAGTACCAGGATTAACCTTTCCGTCTTTTCCCGGAGGTGTAACCATTACTATTCTTTCAACTCCTGCTACCTTG
>CAZESO010000287.1:0-3226 GCA_964515325.1 uncultured Roseburia sp.
GATGTCTACAGCCATATTAGAAATAACCTTAACATTTCTTTCTTCTGTTTGAACAAGAACATATGGTACTGCTGCGTTCTGAATCTGTTCAGCCTTTTCTGCAGTAACCTCTTCACCCTGAGAAGCTATAATTTCACCTGTTGTCATATCAACAACATCTTCAGCGAGAATAAAATTCTTAATTCTATTCTTATAAGCAAGCTTCTTATTAAATTTATAACGACCAACCTTCGCTAAGTCATATCTTCTAGCATCAAAGAACATACTTGTAATAAGGCTTTCAGCGCTATCAACACTTAAAGGTTCACCTGGACGAATCTTTTTGTATAACTCTAATAAACCATCCTGATAATTATCTGATGTATCCTTCTCGATACTAGCCAAAAGCTTTGGCTCTTCACCAAATAATTCGATGATTTCTGCGTTTGTTCCAATACCTAACGCTCTAATAAGAACTGTTACAGGAACCTTTCTTGTTCTATCTACACGAACAGAGAATACGTCATTTGAGTCAGTTTCGTACTCAAGCCAAGCACCTCTGTTTGGAATAACAGTAGAAGAGTATAATGTCTTACCAATCTTGTCATGTGCAACACCATAGTAAATACCTGGTGAACGAACAAGCTGACTAACGATAACTCTTTCTGCACCGTTAATAACGAATGTACCAGTTGCTGTCATAAGCGGTAAATCACCCATGAAAATTTCATGTTCTGCGATTTCACCTGTCTCCTTGTTATGCAATCTTACCTTTACTTTCAAAGGTGCTGCATAAGTAGCGTCTCTTTCCTTACACTCTTCAATTGAATACTTCACATCATCTTCACATAACTGGAAGTCTACAAATTCAAGACTTAAATGATTATTGTAATCTTCAATTGGAGATATATCCTCAAAAACTTCCTTAAGACCTTCATCTAAAAACCACTGATATGAGTCTTTTTGGATTTCGATAAGATTAGGCATATCAAGAACTTCTTTTTGTCTTGAATAGCTCATTCTAACACTCTTACCTGTTTTTACAGGATGCATTCTGTTCTTTTCCATACTGACATTCCACCCCTGTCTTTCAAATTTTTTATGCAACTTAGCTCATGTTGCACTCTTTCTAATGGAAGCACTATCTAAAAATAGCGTTTGCTTTGCAAACTCACAGCAAAAAGCGCATAATAATGCCACTTCGCCACAATAGTGCATTTTCCATAATAACACAAGAGACAAGGGGTGTCAAGATTAAAATGGAAGTTTTTTGAATTTTTTCATTATTATGTTTTTTTCAAAATATGTTATTTCAATTTTTGAAATTTGCTTTCGTGAACTTGCTTCTTTCACGAACTTGCTGCATGTTTTGTACTCAACTTCTTCATTTATTGTATGTGCAGAACAATTTTTTCAAGATTTTGTACTCTAATTACACACTTCTCTTTTAGTTAAGTACAATTTAACATTTTCAATCACGATACAGCATATTATACAACACTTTTTGTACTAATACTTCCTTATACATCTCATTTAAGCACAAATTATCTAGTTGCAATTCATTGAAACACCAATATCTCTACCACAATTCCAATTAACACTCATTATAGAAAATGATATTTTATTATCTCTTCAATCCATTCTATATCCAATGTCTTTTTTTCAGTTTCATATGTTGTTATAAGATTATCCCCTAAATAAATTTTATTCAATGCATACAGTTCCATTTTGAATTGCATTTTATTGAAATAATCCATTTTATCAATCATACCATAATGCTCCCAATAATATATTCTTCCTGACTTTGGATGCTTAATTGTGAAATCAGGATATATTTTATATTCGCCCAACTGCAATTCACATTCATATCTAAAAGGAATTTCATAGTGTTGTAACATTCTTGCTATATAAACCTCCGACTTGGATCTTACATACAAATCCGATGTTACTCTATTTATTAAATCGTCACTATATTTTTCATTTCTTTCATATGGTTGATTTGACCATTCATCTAATTTGCTCTTTTCCTGTTCTATATATGGTAAAATATATTTATAAAATTCAGGTTTGTTTATAACAAAGCTATTTATCTTCAATTTGGATTCATTGCATTTATCAAGATATTCTTCCAACACTTTACATTCATCAAGATTATCCTTTAATCTGCATTCAAGATATTCTTTCCATGCCATTTCCTTTATTAGTTGCTGATTTTTTGTAGATATATATGCCTTCGAACGACCTTCCTTTTGATACCACTTAAAATACTTTCCTGCCTTCTTACTAAGAAGTTTTCCTGGTGGCAATTTAGAAATGTCAGACTTTAATGTCTTTATTTCATCTTTGAGTTTTTCATATCTTTGTTTTACAATATCATAAATCGTTATCATCACCTCCTAAATCTAGTGTTAGAATATTTCAATATTCTAACACCAGAAGGCATGAAATACAAATAGAAATCGGAATCGATATTTTATGACTTTTATACAAAAAAATTCATACTTTTTCACCAAAGATTCTTTTTAAATAATAACTCTTATTTTTCTGTTACTTTTTAACAAATTATCATTTTATGATTTATGCAAAATATCTTCATAACCTTTACAACTTTAAATAATTTCGCACAATATTTTCATCCTACAATACATTGTACTATATTTGCTCATAAAACAATTCAAGGCTACAATATTTTAAAAAAATTGTAACCATATTTCCATCCATACACAAAACAAGTACAATTTGCCATTTTCATATATATTTCATCAAGCTAGATATCATTTTTGTACCCATTAGCTTATACGACATAAATAATGGCACAAAAATACCCACAAGACCATAAAACATTAATTCAACGAGAAGCACCTCGTAATTTACTTCGTAAATTTCGAGGTCGCTGCAGTCGCCGCTTATAAATAAGCTTGCACCATATAGCATCCTGACTTCGTCAGTCTGCACGTGGACATTCGTAGAATGTCCACGCATACAAAAAGAGAAGCTTTTTGTGAATTATGCAAGCATATTCGCATCAAAGCTTCTCTTTTCGTATTTATAACACTTTACTCAAAGTCATGCGTCGCTCGTAAACGCTTCGCATTTCCTCGCTCACGGACTGCGTCCTATGTACACGAATAATTAAAAGCCCGATTACAAGCAAGCTTGCATCGGACTTTTATTATTCATGTACGCATGACTTTGTTTTCGCGTAGATTATTTAACTGTAACCTGTGCTCCAACTTCTTCTAACTTA
>CAZESO010000288.1:0-3214 GCA_964515325.1 uncultured Roseburia sp.
CATCAGAAATCGAAAAGGCTTGTACAAAGGGTGTATACCACAAGAATACAGCTTCTAGAAAGGTTTCAAGATTAGCTACTGCTGTTAACAAAATGGACTAGTAATGAGCCATGCGACGAAGTCGCATCAAGAAATAAAGAAAGAGCCCAACCTTTACTTGTAAAGAGGTTGGGCTCTTTTTTTATTTATTGCAGGCGAATTATGTAGTCATATGGCGAATACTGAGCATGAGTAGGCGCCAGCCTACGAATGTCTCTGGCGAATACTGAGCATGAGTAGGCGCCAGCCTACGAATGTCTCTGGCGAATACTGAGCATGAGTAGGCACAAGCCTACGAATGGTTTACGAATACCTAATCAACAACATCTCCACCGCCACATTCTCGGCAATCCTACCATTCTTAAAATCTTCCTCAAGCTGTAAGCCATACTCCAAAGCTTCCTTCAGCACTTCATTACTGAAATTACCAAGTTGCTTAATAACCTTTGTAACAATAAAGGGCTGTAAGCCTGCCTTCGACGATATTTCCTTATAATCAGCACCCTTACTTTTAAGCTCAGACACCATAAGCATTATATTAAACTGACGCATAATCATAAATAATATTCTCATTGGTGGCTCTTTTAAAGCAATCAAATCTTTGTATATCTCAACCGCTCTGCTTCTGTTATGAGCAGCTAACGCATCCACCATATCAAACACTTTAGCACTAATCGACACAGAACACACCGCATCAATATCACTAATTTCAATAGAATCTCTGCCATAAGTGTATGCAATCAGTTTTTCAAGCTCCGTACTGATATTTACCATATCACTACCAACTGCATCCATCAATTTCATTATGGCAGGTTTGGATATGCTCTTGCCATTCTTTTTCACCATTGCACCTATCCAACTCTCTAAGGTTGCCTGATTCTGCACACCCAGTTCGCATACATACCCCTTTTCATTGATTGTTTTATAGAACTTGTTTCTCTTATCAACTTCACTTTCAATAAAAACCACACATGTAGACTCATTCTCGTTTGCAAAATATGCCACAAGCTCTTCATTGGCGCTTTTGAAAAATCCAGAATTCTCTACTACTATCAATCTTCTTTCAGCAAAGAAAGGTAATGTATCAGCTGTGTTCATTAGTTCTTTCACATCAATTCCCTTGCCCTCATAATAAGAATAATTCATAGTATCACCATTACATATAGCATCTATAAACTTATTCTTATACTGCTTCTTTAGATACTCTTCTTCACCATATAAAAGATATACTGTTTTGTATGTGTTGTTTTTTATATCTTCATTTACTTTCTTCATAATATAAATGTACTTCTCCTAGTTTTTCATAAATGATATTATACACTTTTTATGACAAACTTTAAAGCCATTCTTATATTTTTATGGCTACCTTTACATTACCACACTCTAATTCTATTCTTGCCAACCTTCAAGCTCTGTATTGGTCCTGCAATTACATTTCCGTCCATCGCCTTTCCAATCAAGTCTTTGTCAATAACCAAATCACTTCCATCCGGTCTTTCAAAACGACCTTCTGTTATACGAGTCATTCCTAAAACCTTGCTTGTAATGATTGTACCATTTAAATTAAACATTCCCTCCGGTAATGTTATCTCAAGATACACGCCATCTGCCTCGTCACACATTTTAACCTCAACCTGACATTCATCCACATATTTTTCATCTTCCCTTTCAAATGCAAGTGCCCCCTGAAGATAAACATTTCCATTTATATATGCCGGCTGTCTTGTCCATTCGAAATGCTCTATGTAACCAAAACCCTTTTTCTTAACCTCAGCCGTATATTCTTCCATAGAAGTGGTTGAACCATTATATTCAGCGGTACCATAATGTCTGTCCTTTTCCTTGCCGCCAACAAAAATATTCTGGAACCATCTGTCATCACCACCATAGGTTGGAACAACTCCCTCTACCATTGTAGAATGTGGAAAATGATATGGTGTTGGACGATTAAGTACCGGATAATGGTTCATAAATCCACACACCAGATTATTTACATAAGCACCACCTTGTGCTGCATTATCAAATGTGTACTCTGCCGTAAATATATTATTGTCAACTACATATGGACCATGTGTTACTTCTATAAAGAAATCCCTGTTATTATTTGCATATACATTTGAGCTCACTCTGATGCCCTGTACCTGCCAGTCAAGCCATGTTCCCAATGTGCAGTGATGAATATAATTGTTGTGAATATATGTATCAATTGCCCCATGGAACTTGATACCACCAAGCTCATGACCATAATACTCATGCTTTGTACCAATTCTGTAGATTTCATTTCCATAAATCTCACTAAACGCACTGCCAAGATGTCCAACGATACCATTCTGTCCACAATCAAAAATCTTATTATTACGAACCACATGTGAACCTACAGTTTCCTTACTCCATCCAATGGCAAGCGCCTTAAATACAGCCTCCATCTGGTACTGATATCCCGGCTTTCTCATCCACTTTCTAAATTCATTATCTCCTGTGGTCCCTTCTTTACCAAGACTTATACCACTACATTTTGAATCATGAATAATATTATCTTCTATAATCCAACCCTTACTCCAATGAGGACCAATAATACCATACTGTAAGCTAGTTGGTGGTGCCCAGGTTGTTGCTGCCTGCGCCATTTCGAAGCCCTTAACAGTAATATAATTAATGCCTGTTCTCTCCGGAAAAAAGCACGACCTTCTCACATTAATCTCGACACACTCTTTATTTGGATTGGCACCATGAAAATTAGCGTAAATAATAGTCTTTTCATGTTCCACATCTGCGTACCAACGATAAATGGAATCCTCTGGATTAACAAGCTTTTCTTCGCAATTGCCCCATGTTTCATATATACTGGCAGTCCATTTGTCAGGATTCTTCACTTTTTCATAGGATATAGCTTCAAAAAACGACCTGCCGTTTAGATACACATCCCCTGTATGAACCTTGTTTTCTCTAGGTGCAACAAGCCAGTCCCCTTCAATCTCCGTGGCGTATGGATTGTAGTCTCCAAAGATACTATTATCAATTTCCACCTTCCATACATTATCTTCGACATTTTCCCAGCCTTTAATTTCTTCTGAGCCTTTTATAATTACTTTTTCGCCTTCTGCCGCCATATATGTAATTCTTCTATCAGGACTTAATCCACCGAGTTTTGGCTTAACCCATTCTCTATATACAC
>CAZESO010000289.1:0-3204 GCA_964515325.1 uncultured Roseburia sp.
AAAAATTACCATCCATGAGTAAAGGTCAGAAAAAACTTGTAAATTATATAACATTACATTATTCTAAAGCAGTGTTTATGACTGCGGCAAAGCTTGGTAAAGAAGTAGGTGTAAGTGAATCTACGGTTGTAAGATTTGCTACACTTTTGGGGTATAAAGGATATCCTGAATTTCAGAAAGCTTTAGAAGGAATGGTGCAGGAAAAGTTAAATTCTATTGAAAAAATAGAAATTTCTTCAAAGAATTTGTCAAGACAGGAAATCTTGGAGACAGTATTGAAGGCTGATGCTGAGAAATTAAAGCTTACACTTGACACAATTGACAGGGATGCTTTTGATGCTGCAGTTGAAACGATACTAGACTCTAAAAAAATATATATTGTTGGTATAAGAAGTTGTGCGCCTTTAGCAAGCTTTTTAGGATTTTATTTAAATCTTATGTTTGATGATGTTGTAGTTGTGTCCACAAATAATTCCAGTGAATTATTTGAACAAATGATAAGAATGACAGAACAGGATTGTATTATCGGAATTAGTTTTCCAAGATATTCTATGAGAACATTAAAGGCGATGGAATTTGCCAACAATAGAAATGCAAGAGTTATAACTATAACTGACTGTAAGCATTCACCAATGAATTTATATTCTTCATGTAATCTTCTTGCAAGGAGTGATATGTCATCGGTTGTAGATTCATTGGTAGCTCCTTTGAGCGTCATAAATGCGCTTATTGTGGCTCTTTGTGTCAAGAAACAGGATAAGGTTATAGAAACTTTGGAAACTTTGGAAAATGTTTGGGATGAATATCAAATATATTCTAAAGATGAAATTAATATGGTTAATGATTTGAATAATGAAATCATTGGTCTTGAAGATGAAATTTTGTAATGGAGATTTTTTATAATTATGGATATAGTGATAATTGGTGGCGGAGCAGCAGGTATGATGGCTGCAATTACAGCTGCTATGAATGGACATAATGTAAAGCTTTTTGAAAAGAATGAAAAGTTAGGAAAAAAAATATATATTACAGGTAAGGGCAGATGTAATATAACCAATAGTAGTGACATTGATGTTTTGTTTAAAAATGTCATTACTAATGAAAAGTTTATGTACAGTGCCTTTTATACATTAACTAATGATGCACTCATAGAAATGTTTAATAACTGGGGACTTGAAACAAAAAATGAAAGAGGAAATAGAGTGTTTCCGCTTAGTGATAAGTCTGTAGATGTGATTAAATGTTTAGAAAAACAGTTGAAAGCTAACTCTGTTGACGTACATTTAAATACAAATGTTAACGATATTATTGTTGAAGAAGGACGAGCTAAAGGAATTATATTATCAGATGGTAAAAATGTGTTAGCTGATAAAGTGATTGTTGCAACAGGAGGTTTTTCTTATAAAACCACTGGTTCAACAGGCGATGGATATAATTTTGCAAAAAAAGTGGGACACAAAGTGACAGATATATTACCGGCATTGGTTCCGCTGAATATAAAAGAAGATTTTTATAAAGATTTACAAGGATTATCATTGAAAAATGTAGAGGTGACTTTCTACCGGGATAAGAAGCAGGTATACAAAGAATTTGGCGAAATGCTTTTTACACATTTTGGTGTAAGCGGACCACTTATTTTGTCAGGAAGTAGTTTTGTGACAAAATATCTTGCAAATGGTGAAACAATAAAAATAATATTGGACTTGAAACCGGCGTTAACCAAAGAAGCTTTGGATGATAGAATACTTAGAGATTTTTCATCAATGTTAAATAAAGATTTTAGAAATTCATTAAGTGAGCTGCTTCCAAAGAAGTTAATTCCTGTTATAATAGAAACATGTGGTATTTCTCCATTTAAAAAGGTTAATGAGATAACAAAAAATGAACGTAAAGCTCTTGTTGATTCAATTAAGGAGTTTGAAATGACAGCTGTATCAACGAGAGATTTTAATGAGGCGATTATTACTCAGGGTGGTGTCAGTGTTAAAGAAATCAATCCGGGAACAATGGAATCTAAATTGATTAAAGATTTATATTTTTGCGGAGAAGTAATTGATGTTGATGCTTTGACAGGAGGGTATAATCTACAGGTGGCTTGGTCTACAGGCTATTTGTGTGCGATAAATTTGTAAAGGATAGGTATAATTATGTTTAATATAGCGATTGATGGACCGGCAGGTGCAGGAAAAAGTACAATAGCAAAGCTTGTTGCGGGCAAATTAGGATTTGTATATGTCGATACAGGTTCGATGTACAGAGCAATGGCTCTTTATTGCATAAGAAATGGTGTAAGCAAGGATGATGAAGAAGGCGTTTCAAAAGCTTGTGATGAGATGAATATAATAGTTGAATATAAAGATGGTGTTCAGCTTGTTATACTAAATGATGAAGTTGTAAATGATTATATTAGAACGGAAGAAGTTTCGGGTGTTACATCCTCTATTGCTGTTTATGAAAAAGTAAGAGAAAAATTATTATCTCTTCAGAGAGAACTTGCAAAAAAGTATGATGTAATTATGGATGGACGAGATATTGGCACAAATGTGTTGAAAGATGCCGAAGTTAAGATATATCTCACTGCAAGTGTGGATACTCGTGCTCAGAGAAGATTTCTTGAATACAAAGAAAAAAACGTTGAATGTGATATTGAAGAGATAAAGAAGGATATTGAGGATAGAGATTACAGAGATATGAATAGAAAGATTTCACCACTAAAGCAGGCAGAAGATGCAGTTTTGGTTGATTCTTCAAATATGACAATTGAAGAAGTGGTAAATGCTATTGTTGGTATTGTAAATGAAAAAAGAAATTAGTATGGAGTTGCTATATGGAAATAAAAGTTGCAAAAAGTGCAGGTTTTTGTTTTGGAGTAAAAAGAGCAGTTGATACTGCGTATAAAGAGATAGAACAAAGCGTTAATAATAATATTTACACTTTTGGTCCTATTATACACAATGAACATGTGTTAAATGATTTGGAAGAAAAAGGTGTTAAGGTTATTGAAGATATTGACGAAATAAATAAAGGTGAAAATGCAACTGTAATTATAAGAGCTCATGGAGTTTCGAAAGAAACTTATGATAGATTAAATGCTAAAGGCATAAAGGTAATTGATGCAACATGTCCGTTCGTTAAGAAAATACACAAAATAGTCAGTGAAAAAAGTAATGAGGGATATGAAATTATCATTATGGGTAGCGATGT
>CAZESO010000290.1:0-3201 GCA_964515325.1 uncultured Roseburia sp.
CCTTTAAGTTAAATGGATAATCCATATTAAGGTGAATCCAGAACAATGGCTCCTTGAAATCGTGGAATACTTTTGTATAGAATTCCTTGTATTCTTCGTCTGTACAATCGCTTGGATGCTTTGTCCAAAGTGGAGTAGTATCATTTAAAGGAGTTGGTTCTTGTGGTTCTTCGCCTTCTTTTGGTTCAACAGGTTCAGCGTTAGCATTTACAAGATAAATCTCTGTTGGCATAAATGAACAATACTTTGTGATAACTTCACGAGCACGATATTCGTTAGCAAATTCAAGACTATCTTCATTTAAGTAAAGAGTAATAGTTGTACCTCGTGTAGTCTTGTCACCATCTTTCATATCATATTCTGTACCACCATCGCATTCCCAATGTACAGGAGCAGAACCTTCTTTATATGAAAGAGTATCAATAGTAACCTTGTCTGCAACCATAAATGCAGAGTAGAAACCAAGACCAAAATGTCCGATAATCATATCTTCATTGGCTTTGTCCTTGTATTTTTCAAGGAACGCTTCAGCACCTGAAAAAGCAATTTGATTAATATATTCATTAACTTCTTCTGCAGTCATACCAAGACCATTATCTGTGAAAGTAAGAGTCTTTTCTTTGTCATTTACAGTAACTTCAATTTTAAATTTATTATCGTCAGGTAATTGATATTCACCCATTACTTCAAGCTTTTTAAGCTTTGTGATAGCGTCACAGCCATTTGAAATTAATTCTCTAAAAAAAATATCATGGTCTGAGTAGAGCCATTTCTTTATTATAGGAAAAATATTTTCGCTGTTAATTGATAAACTTCCATGTGTATTTGACATATTTATAACCTCCAAATTGTGTAAAAAATATGTGAGTATTTCCACCCACATATTGTATTTTAATCCCATATTATGTAAATGTCAAGAAAAAATTAGCACTCATTTTAAAAGAGTGCTAGTAATTGTTTTTCGCAGACCTTATCCCAATGATTTTCCAAAGATTTATCAGTAGTAAATGTGTAGAGAGAAGTGGCACTAATGCAATCAAGAGTATTATTCTCATACTTTATGTTAAGTAAAAGACCTTCTACATCAGCGATATTTATGCTGGCACCGGACTCTTTTAGAATGGATATTGTATCTGTATCGTTTACTTTTAGAGTGATTTTAAAGTTAATTGGTAAATTCTTTCCCTTAATTATATTGAAGCAATGGGGTTTAACTGCTGCCCATGATGAGAAGCTTTTATATTCAAGTGTATCAAAATCATCCTTAGAATAAAAGCCTTCTTTAATACGTCCATCAATTGTGAAGGTATTATATGTAGTGATAGTTGCTTCTTTTAATAAGAAACTATCAAAGTCCTCTTTTATTAGTAATTTTTTCATAAATGTTTTAATATCTGTTATATTTGTTTTATTCATAATCACGAAATTTCCTTATATTGAGTATTAATTTAATCGTTTAAGTTGATTATAAATATAATATCATGTTATAATGAAGCGGACAAGTGAGTTTATGAAATTTATATTTCTTACACACTGTATTTTTTTATGGGAGATATGAGAATGACAAAATTAGATGAATTAGTATGTAGTATAAAAAAAGAGCATGTATTTATACAAACACACAATTTTCCTGATCCTGATGCGCTTTCAAGTGCTTTTGGATTACAGAAATTGTTAGAGACAAGGGGAATAAAATCAACTATATGCTATAAAGGTACAATAGATAGAAGAAATTGTATTTCAATGATGAAAGAACTTAATATAGTTGCAGAAAATGTAGATAGAATTTCATTAATGAGTGCAGAGGATGAGGTTATCCTTATTGATGCTCAAAAGGGCAATGGTAATACGTATGATATCATTGGTAATGAAATTGCAAGTATAGATCATCATCCGACATTTGAGAAACAGGAGTACAGATTTGCAGATGTCAGACCGGATGTGGGAGCTTGTGCATCAATTATTGCATCATATTATTTTGAGAATAATATACCTATGGATAAGTCTGTTTCTACTGCATTGATGTATGGTTTGAAAATTGATACAGCAGATATGACACGAGGTGTATCTAAGCTTGATTTAGAAGTGTTTCAAAAATTGTATTTTGATTGCGATATGACAATTATATCCTATTTCACATCTAATGAGTTACAGATAAAGGATTTGAAGGCATATGCAACAGCCATAGATTCTATTGAAGTAAAGAATCATTTGAGTTTTGCAAATACGGGAAAAAATTGTCCTGATGGGCTTATAGCAACTATTTCTGATTTTATAATGGCATTAGAAACGGTTGATTTCTCTGTTGTGTATTCATTTAACGATGGAGGAATAAAACTGTCTGCGAGAAGTGGCAAGCATAGTGGACTCAATGCCGGAGAAATGACAATGATGGCATTAAAAGGAATGGGAACAGGTGGTGGTCATTTTACGATGGCAGGTGGATTTGTTCCATATAATGATGATATGACTAAGGATGAGATGGTTGAAAGGATAAAATTTAATTTTGAAAGACTGATTGCTGAAAGAGAATGGTTTAGAAATTAAAATGTGGCGCCTAAAAAGCGCCACATTTGTTTTTGCAAAAGCTTCCAATCGGAATCGAACCGACAACTGGACATTACGAGTGACCTGTTTTACCGTTGAACTATGGAAGCTTAATCTCATACAATATAATATTTGAATTTTTGTAAGATGTCAAGAATGTTATGCAGATAAATTGGAAAGAAGTTTCATACATTGACAGATGAATGTTATATTAGTAATATAAAATTATAGTTGGTATAACATATGGGATATTTTAGATGGGGGAATTATACTATATGCAAAAATAATGTATTGATATAGCAAAAAGTAAAAAAACGTTATATCAAACATAACATCTATATGACTGTATAAAACAAGGCGGCAAACAAAAACCTCAAACAGAAAAATAAGCCATAAAAATAAAAAAAGTGCTTGCATTTTAATATATGTATGATATAATATGCAAAGTGTGACGGACAAATGTACGCACTGGGCGAACAGAGAATAAGCCGGTAGGGTACAGGCAGACCATAGCATACATAATGTACAAGATATGATGACAAAAGATAAAAGTCATAGTAATATGTGTTACACATCACATAAATGAATGTACATCATACAATGAAAATGGAAAAGAAGATTGGAGATTTATTATGAGTCAGAAATTAAGAGTTG
>CAZESO010000291.1:0-3189 GCA_964515325.1 uncultured Roseburia sp.
CGCTTTCTTTAAACTCTACAATTTTCATACTATTCACCTCGTCAAATTCAAGTTTGTCAGCAACTCAAAAACCGACACCACTATACAGAATTATATCATAACCCCCATTATTTTTCATCCATATTCTTAACACAAATAAAGAGGCATATCATCACGATACACCTCCTCAATTTAAACTCATATTTATTTATGTACGCAAGCAATCTTAACTAATCAAACTCGCTTGCATTTTTTTATATCATAGACTCTTCCCAACATTCAGGTGTCTTAAGACCAAAAATTGCAGCAACTGTAGGTGCAACATTTGCAAGACCGAAGTTACCTTCCTTGATTGTGTATTTCGTATTTTTATCGTAAATGATAAAAGGAACCTGATTCAGCGAATGAGCAGTACGCACCTGAATCTCACCCTTCTTATTCTTCTCGAACATCTCATCAGCATTACCATGGTCAGCAGTAACAATGAGAGTGATATTATACTCATCTACCACCTTTAAAAGTCTTGCAAGCCCAAGGTCAACAGCCTCTACAGATGTAATAACGGCATCCATATTTCCTGTGTGACCAACCATATCACCATTTGGGAAGTTACAACGGATAAAATCATACTTCTCTGACTTAATAGCCGCAATTAAATCATCCGTAATCTCTGCTGATTTCATCCAAGGACGCTCGTCAAAGGACACATTATCCGAAGGAATCTCTTTAAATGTTTCTAATTCTTCACTGAATTTCTCGCTCTTATTACCATTCCAGAAATAAGTTACATGACCATACTTCTGAGTTTCTGATACTGCGTACTGATTGAGCTTATTGTTAACAAGGAGTTCAGAGAGAGTATTTTGAATATCCGGTGGGTTAACAAGGTACCTCTTCGGGAGATTAAGGTCACCATCGTACTGAAGCATACCTGCATATACTACATCAGGACGACTACCACGGTCAAATGCTGTAAAATCATCATTGTCAAATGCCATCGAAAGTTCCAATGCACGGTCACCACGGAAATTGAAAAGAATTACACTATCCTTATCTATAATCTTTCCCACAGGCTCACCATCTTTTGCAATAACAAAAGCAGGTAAATCCTGGTCTATTACATTTAATTCATTACGATATGTCTCAATAGCCTCAAGTGCATTATCAAACTGACGTCCAAGACCATGAACATGTGTATCCCATCCACGCTTAACCATATCCCAGTCAGCCTCATAACGGTCCATCGTAATATTCATACGACCACCACCACTTGCTATCATTGCGTCAAAATTCTCATCATTTAATTCACCAAGAACACTTTCAAGCTGCTCTACATATATATGTGCACTTGTTGCTGGAACATCACGACCATCAAGGAGTGCATGTATACGAACCTTGTTAACACCTTCATTCTTAGCTTTCTTAATCATTGTAATAAGATGCGAAATATTAGAATGAACATTTCCATCTGACAGAAGACCAATAAAATGAAGTGTTGATTTATTAGTTTTACAGTTATCAATAACTTCATTCCAAGCTGAAGAAGTATACATCTTACCACTTTCGATTGACTCGTTAACAAGCTTTGCTCCCTGTGAATAAATCTGTCCACAGCCAAGTGCGTTATGACCAACCTCACTATTACCCATATCATCATCAGAAGGGAGACCAACAGCAACACCATGTGCATTAAGTCTTGTATTAGGACATTCTGCAAGTAACTTATCAAGTACTGGAGTGTTTGCTTTAGCCACCGCATCACCAATACCAGATTTGCTAAATCCAATTCCATCCATAACAACCAATAATACTTTTTTGTTCATATATATGTACCTCCAGAAATTAATTCTTACTTGTCAGTATCTCCAATATCCACACCAACATATGAAATTATATCATAACCTCTTTTATTTTTCATCCACTTTCTTGACACAAATAAGAGGCATACCACTTCAATGTAATACGCCTCCGCATTTGCATTCAATTTCAAATTATATTTCAAAATCAGATATCACACCATTTTTAATACATCTGATAATATTCAAAGCCTCTCCTTTTGCTCTTTCAATACCTGCTTGTGTATTCATCCAATTATAACGCTTTGTATTATTATCATCTGCTGGACAAGGTACTATGTCTATATGAATCGGAAACAGATATCTTGCAATTGCTATACTGCGTCTCATATGGTATGTAGTTGTCACCAGCAGTACTTTCTTAACTTTATTCAACCAAAATGTTCTTTGCAGTTCTACCAAGGCACAAAGCATATTTTCCACTGTATTTTCCGATAAATTCTCCAAAATAATATCTTCTTTAGGTACACCTAATTCCAAAGCCCTTTTATACATTTGCTTAGCTTCTGTATACTGCCCTTCCGGAAAATCCCTTAACACTCCACCACATAACATTATTTTATTTGCTCTGCCAGAATTATAAGCATTCACTGCTACAGGCACTCTATACTCTGAAGCCTTGATACTACCCAAAACAATAATACAATCGCATTTTTCTCCTGTGTCTTCTATACCTTCAAACAACAGTTTATCAATTATTTCATTACTTAAGTCTTCTTCTGTTATTTCTGATACCCACATTTTTCTCTATACCTTTCTATCGCTTCCACAACTAACTCTGTTGCTCTCTTAACAAAAGAATCATACTCCTCTTTTGTCATTCCTATATATGGATACTGGCTAATTTCTTTCTGCGGCATATATCCCATAACTTTCACCTTGCGGACAATTGCTCCCTTTGGCAGATAGTCAATATAATCCGGAAACTCTTCCAAACCAAGGATATCTGTTATATATCCTGACTTTGGATGTGTATCCAGATATTCCTTTTCCAAAGAATATATATCCTTCATTCGTTCCTTTCCTTTTACCAGTATTTTCACAGAATCCCATGTTTCATCCATTCCTACCGCCTGTTCACTTAACTTAGGATGTTTCTTTATTCTATCCCATGAAGCCTTTACTCTCTCCTCATCACGAGTGTATCTTTGAAACTCTGCATCTGTGATAAGATGGGCATAATATCCTAACAAGAACGATTCCTCTTTATCATCCAAATCCACTTTTTTCTCAATATATTCATGTAAAAATCTGTCACAATCCGATGCATTTTTTCTACTATCCCCCATCCAATGTGTAACTTCTCTTGACGGCGTAAAACTTGTCCAATCCTCATTTTCCACATTGCAATCAG
>CAZESO010000292.1:0-3170 GCA_964515325.1 uncultured Roseburia sp.
TTGTTGCTTTGGTTGGAGTTGTAGTTTTTGCGTTTAGAAGAAAGAAGAGTAAGTAATAATACCTTTGAAAGGATGTACAAATGAATAATATTAAGATTATAAAAAAGAAAAAGGAAAAATATGTATATACGAAGCTTCTTGCAACTCAGTCTCTCAATCAAAGAGAGATTGAGATGTTGGGAAGTAGTCAGATGGTACAGTTGATTACTCCACAGGTTAAAATGAGTAAGAAACCGGAAATTCTATATAATGTTAATAGCTATTTATCATTGCGAGAGTATTTGCATCAAGTAACAACAAAAGGCAATTTTTTAAGAATAGTGCTTTCCATATTGGATATGATGAAGGAAGCACAGCAAAAGCTTTTATATGTCGCTAATTTTGTATTAGATATGGATTATATATTTGTAGATCCTACAACAAAGGAACTTAGATACATATATCTTCCAATATGTAATTATGAACAGGAATTTTATATAAAAGGTTTGCTTATGACTTTAGCATACGATACAGTATTTAATCATTTAGAAGATTGCTCATATGTTACAGAATACATATCATATTTTAATACACACCCAAATTTTTCGGTATATGATTTTGAAATGTTTTTACGAGAAATGAATGGTGAAGAAGTGATAGCAAGCGATAAAAATGTTAATATTGCACATCCTTCTAAGTTATTAAATAAGGATGCAAAGATATGTTTGAAATGTGATATCACATATTTAAGCAGAAATAATTTTTGTGAAAAGTGCGGAGGCAGATTAACATTTGTAACACCGTCAAAGCAATTAGGGCAATCTGCTCAATTACAACAGGCGCAGCCATCAGTGATGCAACCGCAATTGCAACAGCAGGCACAGCCACAGGTGATACAGTCACAAGTAGTACAGGCTCAACCGGCACCACAGCCTATGGGAACAACGGTGCTGGGAGTGGTTGAAAGCGGAACAACAGTACTTTCACCACAAGAATTGGGAGTTGTGGTTTATCCATATATTGTAAGGAAGAGTAATGGAGAAAAAATTACAGTTAATACTTCTGATTTTTCTGTTGGACAGGGTGCGACATCAAATTATGTTGTTACAGGAAATACGGCAGTTAGTAGAAATCATGCCAGAATAGTTACAAGAAATGGACAATATTATATCATTGATAATCAGTCGACTAATGGAACATATATTGATGATGTCAAATTAGTTCCTAATATGGAAACTGAAATTGTTAGTGGACAAAAGCTTAGATTTGCAAACGAAGAATATGAATTTTTAGTATAAGAGGTAGTGTTATGAGATTTGTAGCCAGTGCAGCGACTGATGTTGGTACAACAAAAAGCGTGAATCAGGATAGTATGACATTGAGATTAGGCAGTTGTTGTGAAAAAGATGTAGCGATGCTTATTTTATGTGATGGTATGGGTGGTCTTCAAAGAGGTGAAGTAGCCAGTGCAATGACTGTAAATAAGTTTAAGGAATGGTCAGATAAACGTTTGCCATTAATAGTTCCTAAAGAGAATCTCTTTGATGAAATAAAAAGTGATTGGGATAAGCTGTTAAATGAGCTTAATGATGAGTTATATACATTTGGGCAGGCTAATAGAGAAAATTTGGGAACAACTATATCAGGTATAATAATAATAGATAATCAATACTTAATTGTAAATGTAGGTGATTCAAGAACCTACATGTTAGATAAGGAGATAACTCAGATTACAGAGGACCAATCCGTTGTTGCAAGAGAAATAAAAATGGGCAGACTTACTCTTGAACAGGCGAAGGTTGACCCTAGAAGAAATGTTTTATTGGAATGTATTGGTGCTACAAGTAATTTGGAAATTGAGTATTATACTGGAGTTGTTCAGACAGGACAAGGTTTTTTGGTATGCTCTGATGGTCTTAGACATATGGTTTCAGATGAAGAATTATTTGAACATCTTAACCCTGTATCTATGAATACAGAAGAAGATATTACTAATGCACTTAATACATTGATTAAGCTCAATATGGAAAGAAAAGAAACTGATAATATTACAGCTGCTTTTGTTAAAGTTGTATAGGAGAAAACATATGACACGAGTAGGATTTATTATTGATAATAAATATGAAGTTCTTAAAGAAATTGGTAAGGGCGGTATGTCTACTGTATATTTAGCAATGGATAAGCGTTTGAATAAGCAGTGGGCAGTTAAAGAGATTAAAAAGGTTGCAAATGATAAGAATAATGAAATTGTTGTGCAAAGTCTTCTTGTTGAAGCTAATATGATGAAACGTCTTGATCATCCATCATTGCCAAGAATTGTTGATATCATTGATAATGGAAAAACAATTTATGTCGTTATGGACTATATTGAAGGCGAATCTTTGGATAAGATTTTAGCTTCTTCCGGAGCACAGCCACAGGATAAGGTTATTGAGTGGGCAAAACAGTTATGTGATGTTCTTAGATATTTGCATTCACAAAATCCCCCTATCATATATAGAGATATGAAGCCAGCCAATGTTATGCTCAAACCTGAAGGTACATTGAAGGTTATTGATTTTGGAATTGCAAGAGAGTTTAAAGAACATAATATTGCAGATACTGTAAGCTTAGGTACTAAGGGATATGCAGCGCCGGAACAGTTTGGTGGAATGGGACAGACTGATGCCAGAACAGATATATATTGTCTTGGTGTAACTTTATATCATTTAATCACAGGCCAGAACCCTTCGGAGCCACCATATGAGATGTATCCGATAAGGAAATGGAATCCGGCATTATCATCAGGACTTGAAGCTATTATAACAAAATGTACACAGCTTAATCCTGAGGACAGATATCAAAATTGTGATGAATTAATGTATGCTTTGGAACATTACAATGAGATGGATGAAAGTTATAGAAAAAAGCAGAAGAGAAAGTTACGTTTCTTTATTGCCAGCACCACATTGAGTGTTATGTTTCTTATTGCAGGCTTTACATTCCGTTATCTTGCAACGGCAGAAAATGATAAGAATTATGAACAAAAGGTAAGTATCAGTACCTCAACTAATTATGAAGAGAAAATAGCCAGTTATGTAGAAGCTATTGATTTATATCCATATAAATATGATGCATATATTAAAATGTTGGAAGCATATACAGAAAATAATCTGTTTGGAGATGCTGAAAGTACAGAATTTATGGGATAT
>CAZESO010000293.1:0-3158 GCA_964515325.1 uncultured Roseburia sp.
TATAGATATATTCACCCTGTACGTATTCCTGTATCATTTCTATCAACTCCTGTGGCAATGTACCTTTTGCATTCTTGTAGTTCATTTCCCTCTCCATTTCATATCTAATTTTAAGCATCATTATCTTTTATACGAATTGTATAAATTATAACACAGAAATAAAAAAAGAACTGTTCATCCTTTACTCATAATAAAAGACAAACAGTTCCATATACATTTACTAAAAAGCTACTTTTCTACCCCTGCACTACCTTATTCAACTCCTCTGACAAGCTTGTAATCTTATTTACAATCTCTGCTAAGCTTTCAGTACCGGCGCTATTCTCCTGTGTTGCAGCAGATACCTGCTCTACAGCCTCACAATTTTGCGCTGTATTATGACTGATTTTTTTCATATTATCTGCAACCTCACCACTATTTACACGAATAAGTTCAGCCACTTTGTCAATTTCATGAATCTGCTGCGCCAACTCTGCATTTGAACTTGTAATGATAACAGAAGACTCATTGGCTTTTCCAATACTATTCATACCATTTTCAGCATTTTCCACGCTCTTTTCCATGGCAACAACTGCGTTTTCGGTATTTCTTACTACTTCATGAACAATAGCACCAATATTTTCAACAGCAAACTTAGTCTGCTCCGATAATTTTTGAATCTGTTCTGCAACTACTGCAAAGCCTTTACCATTTTCACCTGCTCTTGCTGCTTCAATTGATGCATTAAGAGCAAGTATATTAGTTTGATTAGAAATCTTTGTAATTGTCTCAACAATACCAATAATTTCCTGAGATTCTTCTCCAAGTGTAGCAATAATCTGTTTACATTCTGTAGTGCTATTATTTATCTGCTGCATATTTGCAGTAGCTTCATCCATCAGCTTTCTGTTTTCTTGTGTTTTTTCACCAATCTGATCTGTAAGTGTCGCTGTTCTGTGATTCATATCACTAAGTCCCATAAGCTGTTCGTTGATATCCTGCATACTCTTATCTGCGTTTTCTACGGCACTTGAATTTTCCATGGAACCCGAAAGTAGATTCTCTGACTCTTTTGCAATACGCTTATTAGCCTGTACGGAAGTATCTGTAATCTCTGACAACTCATTTACCATATCATAAAGACTTGCAGATGTTTGGGTTGCATTATTCTTCATTGCTTTCATTCTATCAAGCATTTCCTTTTGTTCCTCTGCACCAAGAAGATTTGAAAACAAATTAGCAGTTCTTGAACATAGCATTGTAAATATTGCAGCTATTGCAACAAGTACTAACGCTCTGGGAATAACACCAAATATAATTACACTTTTAAATTCTGTAAAATTATCATCCTGTAATGTTTCCAAATAAAATGCAGCTATCTGTCCTATTGAAACACCTGCAACTGTAAGAACAGTTGCCACAATATTTAATTTTTTCGAAAAATAAAGACTAGCAATAGCTATAGAGTACACATAAATAACTACCACATGATATGTAAGTGTAATGCTTAATAATGTAACAAAGATTGTTGCTGCAATTACATTTATGTACTTGACATATCCTTCGTTCTTCTTCAATATATTTACCAATAGCGTTGGTAATAAGAGCAATGCACTACCACCAATGTATGCTATTGTCATTATCCCAAAATCCACTGTAAATATACCAATTATATCAAGAATATAAATCAGTGTAAAAATCACAAAAGTAACTCGCATAACCTTGGCAACAACTTTATTTGCTTGTACCTCATTTTCTCTCAACAATCCATTTCCCATCACTGTTCCTCCTTTTCTAATGCGTTATTTATGTCACTATGAACCTTTTCTACTTGTTCTCTTATATCAAGAAATACTTCTACCAGCATCGGATCAAAATGTTGACCACTACCTTCTTGAATGATTTCAAAACATTTCTCAAGAGGCATTGCCTCACGATAACATCTCTTTTCTGATAATGCATCAAATACATCTGCTACTGCCATAATTCTTGCACATAATGGAATTTCCTTACGTTTTAATCCTTCCGGATATCCATGTCCATTCCATTTCTCATGATGAAAACGTGCCACCTCATATGCCATCTGTGCATACTTTTCATTTCCCAAATGACCAAATGTTTCCTGTATTATCTTTCCGCCTCTATCTGCATGCTGCTTGATAATATCAAACTCTTCATCTGTTAATTTTCCCGGTTTCTGCAAAACCATATCCGGAACTGCTATTTTTCCAATATCATGCATAGGTGCTGCCATACAAAGATTTTTCACATAATCATCAGTTAAAATTTCTTTATAATGTCCCCTGTTTCTCAACTCCTCTGCAAGAAGTTTTACATACATTGTGGTTCTCTTGATATGTCCACCTGTACTACCATCCTTATTTTCAACAAGAGTTGCAAATCCCATAATCATCTCATTATGATATAGTTCAAGTTCATCCGCTGTTTTTGTAAGATTTCCCAACAATGTTACAGTTCTTGAACATAACATTGTAAAAATTATAGCCACAGCAATTAAAATCATAGCTCTTGGTATAATTCCCCAAAGAATCATTTCGTTAAATACTGTAAAATTTTCATCTTGTATAGTGTCCATAAAAAAAGCTAATACCTGACCTATGGACACTCCAAGCACTGTAAATGCTGTTGCTACTATGTTTACATGTTTCGAAAAGTACAGACTGGCAATAGCTATTGGATATACATAAATAACCACTACATGATATGTAAGTGTCACACTGATAAGTGTTACAAACAAAACGGCACTTATCACATTAATATACTTCACATATTCTTTTTCTATTTTCAAACCAAATATAAGCAACATTGGAAGAAGCAGCAAACAACTACTGATTACATATGAAGCAGTCATAATATCTTCATCTATTACAAACACCCCACTCAAATTAAGCAGATATATTATTGTGAAAATCAAAAAAGTTGTTCCCATAACTTTTGCTGCTATTTTATTCGCATGCAGTTCGTTCTCTTTTAGAATGTTGTTTTCTTTTGTCATATTCTCACACTTCCTTCCATCATTCACTTTTCCAGTTCTTTAATATCCATAAGCTTCTCCTCTTTCAATACTTCGAAGTTATCACTCTAAAGTTTCCGCAAATACCTTTTTCAAAACCTCACATGGTATATCCTGTTTTAAATAGATTTGTACCATTCCCTTA
>CAZESO010000294.1:0-3140 GCA_964515325.1 uncultured Roseburia sp.
CATTTGTAAAATCATAACCTAAAGCTTCCATTTCATAAGTAAATACCTCTTCAAGTGTAAGTGGAAGCATATCAAGTAATACGGGTGATAATTGCTTTAATGTATTGTAAGTAGTGTCTTTGTCACCTTTTATAATCATGCTGGCAACAGAACCCACCTTCTTATATTTTGTATATTCGATGTCTTTGAAAAGAGATTCATCAAATTCTTGTGAAAAACCAATCTGAACCTTGAATCTTTCTGTTTTTAAATTATCAATATCATTTTCAAGAACTAAGCCACCCTTATGTAATAATGCTAATTGGTCGCAAATGTCCTCAAGTTCACGAAGAGAATGAGATGTGATAATAACAGTAGTTTTCTTTTCAATAACATCCTGACAGATAAGACTCTTAACAAGACTTCTCATAATAGGGTCAAGACCATCAAAAGTTTCATCAAAAAAGAGGTATTCAGTTCTGCAAGATAAAGCTAAAATTATAGCGGCTTGTCTTTTCATACCTTTTGAAAATGAATTGATAGAAGTCTTAGGATTAAGTTTAAAAGCTTCTGTTAGTGTTTTGCATCTTTCCATATCAAATGAATCATAGACAGAAGCATATAATTGAGCCATTCTGTTTATATTGGCTTCTGGAAGAAAATACAATTCATCAGGAACATATGCAAAAAGTTTTTTTGCTTCTGGATTATCAAATACAGGCATATCATTAATTGTGATTGTGCCGTTGTCAGGTTTGTAAACACCGGTTATCATTCTTAAAAAGGTAGACTTACCTGCGCCATTTGAACCGACAAGGCCATATATACATCCTTTTTTTATTTGGCAAGTCATGTTATCGACAGCCTTAAATTTACCAAAAGATTTGGTAAGATTAGTTGCATTAATCATTTTAATTCA
The DNA here is from genome assembly GCA_964515325.1 of uncultured Roseburia sp. Taxonomy (GTDB): domain Bacteria; phylum Bacillota; class Clostridia; order Lachnospirales; family Lachnospiraceae; genus SVEL01. The sequence continues at coordinate 899 of CAZESO010000294.1, forward strand.
TAACTCCTTTCGAATTTGAATAAACCTTGTCGATTCGTTCTACAAGAACCTTTTTTTCTACACCGGCAAGTTTGAGTTCCGTGGCAATTTCTTCTAGTTCGCTCAATCTGTTTTGTTTGGTTAAACTGAGTATTTCTTTTGCGTTTTCAGCAATAAAGCAGCCTTTGCCTGGAACGGAATACACAAGTCCACGTCTGTCAAGCTCAATAATGGATTTCTGTATAGTGTTTGGATTAACAGATAAGCTTACTGAAAGATTGCGAACGGACGGCAATTGTGAGTTGGGTTCCAGAATTCCTGTTAACACATAATTTTCAACCTGTTCAACAAGCTGTTCATATACAGGAACCCTTGATAATGGGTCAATTTGAAACATTTAATCATCCCTTTCTATTAATTATTATGTTTTATGTTGTCGACAAAATTTAGTTGCGACTCAACTGTACTATCACAACTAATACAGTTATAACTCTAATACAAAATTAGTAAAATGTCAATAGCTAAAATATAAAAAGGATATTACAATAGAAATGTGTCAATAATAAATAGGTAGGAAACTACAAATATTATTATTGGAGGGAAATAAAATGCCTATATTAGAATGTAGTGTAAAAACATGTTCTCATAACGCTGACAACAAATGTTGCCTTGACAGCATTAAAATTGAAGGAAGAAGCGCAAATACAACAGATGGAACTTTGTGCTCAAGTTTCAAGCTTCGTAGAGAGGGGGCAATGACAAACAAGATGGAGTCAATGCCTTCTGACACAAGCAAGATTGTCTGTGAAGCAGTTCATTGCACATATAATGAAGATTGTATGTGTCACGCAAAGGGAATTGATGTCTGTGGTAGAAATGCTTGTGTAAGCGGAGAGACAGAATGTGCAACTTTTAAATGTAAGTAAATTTTTTTAAGAAAAAGCTTGACGAGATAGGGATACTATGTTATTATTACGGAGTTGTTAAGAAAGCAGAGTATCCACTCTCACCCAAGCATAAGATATGACTTGGCGTTTAATATTGAATTTGATTATCGGTATATATCGGTAGTATGTTTAATGTGTGGATAGTTTGTGCTATTCACTTTTTTTATGTGAATTGTTTAACGGATTATATTATTTGGAGGTGTACTACCATTAGCGAATTAATGATTAACGAACAAATCAGAGATAAGGAAGTTCGTCTCATCGGTGAAGATGGAGAACAGTTAGGAATTATGTCTGCAAAGGATGCTTTTAAATTGGCAAAAGAAGCAGGACTTGATCTTGTAAAGATTGCTCCTACAGCTAAGCCACCTGTATGTAAGATTATTGACTATGGTAAATACAGATATGAATTAGCTAAAAAAGAAAAGGAAGCTAGAAAGAAACAGAAGGTTGTAGATGTAAAGGTATTGTGGTTATCACCAAATATTGAGAGCAACGATCTTAACACTAAGATAAATCAAGCAAGAAAGATTATTACAAAGGGTGATAAACTTAAAGTTATGCTTCGTTTTAGAGGTAGAGAGATGGCTCACATGAACAGCAGTAAACATATCCTTGATGATTTTGTTGAAGCATTAGCGGATTGTGCTGTAGTTGAAAAACCTGCCAAGGTTGAAGGCAGAAGCATGGTTGTGGTTTTAACTGAAAAGAAGTAGTTAAAATATATAAGTTTTTTAAGGAGGATTTAAAAATGCCAAAAATTAAGACAAGTAAAGCAGCTTCAAAGCGTTTTAAAGTAACAGGTACAGGAAAATTAAAGAGAATGAAGGCTTACAAGAGCCACATCTTAACAAAGAAGTCAACAAAGAGAAAGAGAAACTTAAGAAAAGCGACTGTTGCTGATGCTACAAATGTAAAGGCAATGAAGAAAATCTTACCATATTTATAATTTATTATAAATGTTTTTATAAGATTTATTGTTGATACTTATTTAATTAGATTTGATTGTTTAAGGAGGAAAACCAAATGGCAAGAATTAAAGGCGGATTAAACGCTAAGAAGAAACATAATAGAGTATTAAAATTAGCTAAAGGTTACAGAGGAGCTAGATCTAAGCAGTACAGAGTAGCTAAGCAGTCGGTTATGAGAGCTTTAACAAGTTCATATGCTGGTAGAAAAGAAAGAAAGAGACAGTTTAGACAGTTATGGATTGCAAGAATCAATGCAGCAGCTAGAATGAACGGTTTATCATACAGCAAGCTTATGCATGGCTTAAAGTTAGCAAACATCGAAATGAACAGAAAGATGTTAGCTGA
>CAZESO010000295.1:0-3124 GCA_964515325.1 uncultured Roseburia sp.
AATATTTGATGAAAATTTAAAAAAAAATTTGGAGGAAATTAATATTAGAATTAACAGGCCGGTGATTTTAAGATTATCAGATTATAATGGGAGAAGAGAAATTCTGACAGATTTCATGGTAACAGATGAAATTTTAAAGGAAGCTGTTGGTTATATAAGTAATTTTTCCCTTTATGCTTATGAAGATCAAGTCAAAGAAGGTTTTTTGACAATAAAAGGTGGTCATAGAATAGGAATAAGCGGTAAAACCATTATGTCTGGAAGAGATGTAAAAACTATTAAAAACATTACTTCATTAAATATTAGAATTGCCAGACAGATAAAAGGCTGTGCAAATGATGTAATGGAAAATATTATGAAAAGTGATTTTGACAATACTTTAATTATATCACCACCTTGTATGGGAAAAACAACCCTCCTTAGAGAGATGGTAAGACTGTTATCCGACAAGTATAAGTATAAAATTGGTCTGGTTGATGAACGAGGAGAAATTGCTGCATGTCACATGGGGATACCACAAAATGATATCGGGCAGAGGTGTGATGTGATGGATGGGTGCAAAAAGAATATTGGACTAATGATGCTTGTTAGAAGTATGTCACCAGATATCATTGCAGTAGACGAGCTTGGTAGTGAAAGTGATATAGAAGCAATAAAGATGGCAGGTAATTATGGAGGAAAGATTATTGGAACTATTCATGGTAACAGTATTACATCTATTGCAAACAAAAAGTTTATGAAGGATTTAATTGAGGAAAAGTTTTTTAAAAATTACATAACAATAGAAAAAAGCAGAATTGCAAAAATATTTGATGAGAATGGAAAATGTTATGATAAAGATTGTAGGCTTTTTAATGATAATATTCGGAACTACACTGATGGGTTTTAAGTATGCAGATAAAATAAAACAAAGATATAAATCACTGATGTATTTAAAAAAGATTCTTATAATGCTTAGAGCTGAAATTGATTATAATGAATCGGAAATAAATGAGATTTTCGGAGAATTACAAAAAAAGACGATAGGTAGCTATAAAGAATTTTTCACAAGTTTGTTTGAAAATACAAAAGGATATTATGAACAGTCCATAAGCCAATATTGGAATGAAGCTGTTGATAAGAAGCTAAATAATATAGGCTTGAGGGCGGAAGATATTGAAAAAATTAAAGAACTTGGAGAAAATTTAGGATATTTAGATAAGAAAATGCAACTTAACAATATTGATTATACCCTTGACTATATTGATAGGGAGATTAAAGAGTTAAGCCTGACTATGGACAAGAATATGAAGATGTGGAAAATGTTTGGAGCATTAGCAGGAATATTTATAGCAATTATATTCTGCTAGGAATGGAGTTTAAATGGATGTTAACATTATTTTTAAAATTGCAGCTGTGGGAATACTGGTATCGGTTATAAGTCAAATATTAAAGCAGAGTGGTAGGGAGGAACATTCATTTTTGGTTAGTCTTGCAGGTCTTGTGCTTGTATTGTTCTGGATAGTTCCATACATATATGAATTATTTGAAACTATAAGAGATTTGTTTATGTTGTAGAGGTAAAAAATGAGTTTTTTGAATTTGGCAATATTGGCTATTGTAATCGCCATATTTGGAGTGTCTTTCAAAAGTATAAAAGCTGAGTATGGAATATTAATGTGTGTAGCGGTATGTATTCTGCTTTTTATATTTGGGATGAACAAGCTGTCCGCTATAACAGAAGGAATTGAAACTATTAAAAGTTATATAGGTATTGATAGCACATATATTAACATTATTGTTAAAATTATAGGAATATCATACATAACTGAATTTGCTTCAGATATATGCAAGGATTGTAGCTATGGTGCTATGGCAAATCAGATTCAGGTATTTGGTAAGCTGACGGTTATATCTATATCATTACCGGTGGTTATAACATTATTTGAAACAATTAGTAATATATTGAGTTGATTTTATGAAGAGATTATTGATTTTGAGTTTACTTGTGATAATAGGAATGTTTGCGATAAGTACATTGGTTTATGCTGAGGAACAGGACTCATGGATGGATTTATATGATTTTACGGAAGTTGAGGATGTAATAAATGATACAGAATATAATATTGATTTTGAACAAACAATGAAGCAGTTAGCAAGCGGAGAGTCAGAAGGAATATTTCTGGAATTATTTAAATGGTTTGCAAATGAAATAGCAGGAGAGTTGATTTACAACAAAGAAATTGTAATAAAAATTATATTGATGGCAATAAGTCTGGCATTACTTAACAATTTGTCTTTGGTATTTAAAAATGGACAAATATCAGAGACTGGATTTTTTGTGATTTATTGTATGATTATTACTATTCTTATATCAGGTTTTTCAGCTATGAATGAAATGGTAATTCAAACCTTAGAATTACTTATAAGATTTATGAATGCATTACTTCCGTCAATGATGCTTGCTATGGGAGTGACAGGCGCATATACAAGTCAGGGAGGTTTTTGTCAGCTTATTTTGATGGCAATAGTTTTGGTAGAAAAAATATTAGTGGCAGTAATATTACCGGCTATTAATGTATATGTGGTATTGATGTTGGTAAATTCCTTGGTTAATGAGGATTATATTTCAAAGCTGGCATCGCTTATTGACAGTTTTGTTAAGTGGTTTGTAAAAACTGCATTAGCGGTGTTTGTGGGAATGAATATTATACAAAGTATGATATTGCCGGCTGTTGACTCCGTAAAAATAAAGGGGGTGCAAAAGCTTACAAGTGTAGTAGGAGGAAATGTCATCGGAGATGTAATGATTGGTACCGGAAATATTATCAAGAATGCGATTGGTACGGCTGCATTGATTTTTGTAATCATAATTGTGGCAGTGCCGGTTATAAAAGTGCTTGCTTTTTCGGCAATGTATAAGGTGACGGCAGCGATTATTCAACCTGTGTCGGATAAAAGAGTAATAACAGCTGTTGAAAGTGTGGCAAAAGGGGCAGGGTTGTTATATAGAATAGTTGTATTTTGTGGGATGTTATTTGGAATAACCATAGCAATTATGTGTATTGCAACCGGAAATTTGGGGTAAAAAAATGGATTATGTAAAAGATATTGCGCTGTTTTTGGTTCTTGTTTCTTTTGTGGA
>CAZESO010000296.1:0-3118 GCA_964515325.1 uncultured Roseburia sp.
TGAAAGTTATTGATGCAGATTTATATGTGGTATTAACAGGTTGTATTCCAGAGATTGTTGGTGATGATTCAGGTGAAGTGATAAACGAGTTTGCAGACAGCGATAAGCCGGTAATTTATGCTCCAACAGCAGGCTTCAAGGGAAATAACTATAAGGGTCATGAACAGGTAATTGATGCAATTATCGACCAATACCTTAAAAAATCTGACGAAAAGGAAAAAGGTCTTGTAAATATTTGGGCAGATGTACCATATCAGAATTTATTCTGGCTTGGTAATATCAGAGAGTTAGAGAAGCTTATTAAGGAGATTGGTTTGACACCAAATACTATTTTCGGATATCAGAGAGGTATTGAAAATATTAATAAGATTCCAAAGGCTGAATTTAACTTATTAGTGTCACCATGGGTTTCTGTGGGAAATATGAAAAAGATGGAGAATAAGCTTGGAATACCATATCTTCACTATCCAACACTTCCTATTGGAGCTTATGAAACAAGCAAGTTTTTAAGAGAAGTAGGAAAATTTGCAGGTGTTGATGAAGCGAAGGTAGAAGAAGTTATTAATGAACACGAGAACTACTATTACTATCTTATTGAGCGTTATGCAGATATGTTCCTTGAAACTCGAGTTATGGCAAAGCAGTTTTCGGTAGTGGCTGATGCTCAGTATGCACTTGGTATTACAAAATTCCTTGTAAATGATTTAGGACTTGTACCTGCAAAGCAATTTGTAGTTGATGACACACCAAAGCAGTTTAGGGAGCAAATCAAAGCAGAGTTTGAGAATTTAAACTATGGAATCAAGGCTGAAGTAAGCTTTGAAACAGATGGTTACAAGATACATAATGAGATAAAAGAGCATGATTATCATGGATATCCTTTAATCTTAGGCAGCTATTATGAGAAGGAAGTTACAGAGGAAAAGTTTGGACATTATCTCAACATTTCATGGCCTGTACAGGATAAGGTAGTATTAGATGATTTCTATGTAGGATATACCGGAGGAATTCGTCTCATTGAGGATATTTATTCAGTAGCTGTACAAAGATGGAATTAGCCGGAGGTGGTTATATGTCATATAAAATAGCGATTGCATCATCAGATGGAATTAATATTGATGAAACATTTGGTTCTGCCAAAGTGTTTACCATCTATGAGGTTATGGATGGCGTGTATAGTAAGCTGGAAGACAGAACAACAGTATTTGAAGAATCAAATGAATCTAAACAAGAAGGATGTAAGCCACAAAATAGTTGTGGAACCGGTGCAGGATGTGCTGGTGGAGCCGGAGGCGGCTGTGGTGGCCCAAGCGAAATATCTGCCAAAGTATCACTTGTTTTAGATTGCAGATGTGTTGTCTGTAAAAAAATAGGCTTTAATGTACAGAAGCAACTGGAAAGGAAGGCCATTTCATCCTTTGATGTCAGCTGTACTGTGGAGGAAGCTTTGAGTAAGATTTCGAGATACTTTAACAGCGTTGATAATCACGAATCATTACGAAAGAAAATATAAGAATATGTTGAACAAAAAACTGGGGATGGAATGTAGGATTCTGTCTCCGTTTTTTATTATATGGATTCAAGTGTCAAAAGGTCATCATCCACATGTGCTTGCACATAAGTGGATGAAGGACTTCTTGACACCCTAATCTTATATGGAAAAAGGCTTATAAAAAATGACAACTTGACAAAACCTATAGGGATAGTATAATTTAAACATTGGTATGTACCCATAAGGATAAATGATGAAGGATTATCTAAGTCAACCCATGGTGGCGAGATTTGGTATCAAATGAAGTTGAAGTTTTAAGAAAGAGTTTAGTTATACTTAATAAGGAGAAACTTATGTTAAATCAGTTTTCAAGAACAGAGCTTCTTTTAGGAAAAGAAGCAATGGAAAAATTAAGCCATTCACGAGTTGCTGTGTTTGGAATAGGTGGAGTTGGAGGATATGTATGTGAAGCTCTTGTCAGAAGTGGTATTGGTGGATTTGACCTGATAGATGACGATAAGGTATGCCTTACTAATATGAATAGACAAATTATTGCTACAAGGAAGACAGTAGGACAATATAAGACAGAAGTCATGAAGGAACGCATTTTGGAGATAAATCCTAATGCAGATGTAAAGATTCATAAATGCTTCTTTTTACCGGAAAATGCAGCTCAATTTGATTTTAAAGAATATGACTATGTGGTTGATGCAATTGATACAGTGACAGCAAAGCTTGAATTGGTCATGAAAGCGCAGGAACAAAAGGTTCCAATTATTAGCAGTATGGGAGCTGGAAATAAGCTGCAGGACAAATTGTATATGCCCACCGGGAGCCAAGCATAAATGTACAGACAGAAGGGATATACCCGGAAGTGCGGCCTTTGTACCTTCAATAGCAGGGCTTATTATTGCCGGTGAGGTTGTAAAAGATTTAATACAGGATGTGCATTAAAAGGAGTAGAAATGGAAATTACAGTACAGGAATTAAAAGCGTTAAAAGAGGATAGTTATCAGATTATTGATATCCGTAGTGAAACAGAAGTTTCCCATGGGATAATTCCGGGCGCAATTGCATTAACAGCTGATGAAATAGAAGAAAACTTTAAGATAGATTTTAACAAAAAACTGGTTATTTGTTGTAGCAGAGGTAATTTCAGTAAGGATGTGGCAGAAGAGCTTTTAGAAAAAGGATATGATGCCACAAGCCTGTCTGGAGGATATATTACATGGCTCCTTGATAGAATGGAGGATGAGGAAAAAGAGGATATTAGTAAGAATGTAGAGCAGAGTATCAGGACCAAGTTTAGAAAGAAGATATGGAGTAAATTTACAAAGGCTGTAAACCAGTATGAATTGGTAAAGGAAGGTGACTGTATAGCAGTATGCATTTCCGGTGGAAAAGACTCAATGCTTATGGCAAAGCTTTTTCAGGAGCTAAAGCTTCACAATAAATTTGCGTTTGAAGTTAAATTTCTGGTGATGGATCCTGGGTATAGTCCTGCTAATAGAAAGATTATTGAGGAAAATGCCAGAAGCCTCAATATTCCAATTACAATATTTGAATCAGATATATTTGATTCTGTTTATAATGTTGAAAAATCGCCTTGTTATCTTTGTGCAAGAA
>CAZESO010000297.1:0-3104 GCA_964515325.1 uncultured Roseburia sp.
ATTAAACATGTAAACAGTGTAATGAGTTCTGTTCGTCAGGTACTTCCAGGAAAAACATATTTTATCCCTGATACAATGTCAAAATGCAATCCTTTGTCAACCAGCTTAGAAGAATTTACAAATACTTTACTGGAAAAGGGTTGCAATATTTCAAAGACTTTATATAGTTCATATACAGGTATAAGTCCTATAATTGCCGAAGAAATATGTTATAGAGCCGACATTGACAGCGACTTACCTATAAGTGTTTTAGATTCAAATGGTTTTAACAATTTGTACACAGCATTTGATAATATAATGAATGTTGTTAAAAATGGTGATTTTGAACCTAATATCATTTCTAAAAATGATGAACCTATTGAATTTTCACCTATTAAACTTAATATTTACTCTGATTTACAGACAAATAATTATGATTCAATAAGCGAAGTTCTAAATAGTTATTACGCAAAGAAAAATGTTTTAACGCGAATCAAACAGAAATCTTATGATATAAGAAAGATTGTTACTACTACTCTTGAAAAAGATTATAAAAAATATGATTTACAATTAAAACAGCTTAAGGATACAGAAAAAAGAGATAAATATAAGGTCTATGGTGAACTTATCACAGCTTATGGATATGGTGTCGAACCGGTCAGCAAATCAATGGTTGCACTTAACTACTATACCAATGAAGAAATAACTATCCCTCTTGATGATACTATTTCTGTAATGGATAATGCAAAAAAATATTTTGACAAATATACTAAGTTAAAGCGTACCAGTGAAGCATTGAATTCCATTGTTCTTGAAACAAAAGCTGAAATAGACCATTTGGAATCCGTATTAACTTCTCTTGATATGGCTTTGACTGAAGATGATTTAAAAGAAATAAAAGAAGAGCTTATATTATCAGGCTACATCAAACGTAAAGGTACTAATAAAAAAGAGAAAATCAAAAATGAACCTTTACATTATATCTCATCTGATGGATTTGATATGTATGTCGGAAAAAATAATCTTCAAAATGAAGAGATTACTTTCAAGCTTGCAAATGGTGGCGACTGGTGGTTCCATTCTAAAACTTTTCCTGGTTCCCATGTCATTGTAAAAACTAATGGTAAGGAATTGCCGGATACCACTTTTGAAGATGCTGCAAGATTAGCTGCATTTTACTCCAAAGGAAGGGATCAAGACAAGGTTGAAATAGACTATATTGAAAGAAAGCACGTCAAAAAGGTGTCAGGTGCCAAACCAGGCTTTGTAATTTACCATACAAATTACTCTATGGCTATAGAACCTAATATAACAAAAATTCAGCAGGTAAATTAAGACCTGCTGAATTTTTGATTTAAAAACATATAAATTCACAGGAGTTTACTTTGTAAACTCCCAAGTGCCACTTGTGGCACTTTGTTACCATCCTAAAAGATTTCTATAAATCTCTTCATATCTCCTAGCTGAAGTTGTCCAAGAGAAATCTCTTGTCATACCTCTATCGACAATCTTATTCCATTCTCTCTTCTTATTATAGAATACATGCATTGCATATCTAATTGTATTAAGCATCTCATGAGCGTTATAATTCGCAAATGAGAAACCTGTTCCTTTACTTTCATACTCATTATATGGTTCAACTGTATCTTTAAGACCACCTGTTTCTCTAACAATTGGAACCGTACCATATCTCAAACTCATAAGCTGACTTAAACCACATGGCTCAAATAATGATGGCATAAGGAACGCATCACATGATGCATATATTCTATGAGACATCTCTTCTGAGTAATAAATATGAGCTGACACCTTGTTACCATATTTCCAATCAAAATGTCTGAACATATTCTCATATCGCTCTTCACCTGTACCAAGAACAACAAACTGTATATTTTCCTGACACAATTCTTCCATAACATAGGCAATAAGGTCAAGACCCTTCTGGTCTGTAAGTCTTGATACTAAACCAATCATAAATTTCTTATCATCAACTTCAAGACCTAAATCCTGCTGTAACTGCTTCTTATTGACCTTCTTCTCTTTTCTGAAAGTATCAACATTATAATTCTTGGTAATATATGGATCAGTTTCAGGATTATACTCATCATAATCAATACCATTAACAATACCATACAATGAATTACTTCTTGCTCTCATAAGTCCATCAAGCTTCTCACCATAAAACTGTGTCTGTATCTCCTTGGCATAAGTATCGCTAACTGTTGTAACCACGTCTGCATAAGCAATACCGCCCTTAAGTAAATTAGCATCCTGATAGAAGCCCAACTTGTCCGGTGTCATATAGTAATCCGATAAACCTGCAATATCACGAACTGTTTTCGCATCCCATACACCCTGGAACTTAAGATTATGAATTGTCATAATTGACTTAATTCCCTGATAAAATTGCCCCTGTGCAAAACTATCCTTCAAGTATACCGGTACAAGACCTGTCTGCCAATCGTGACAATGAATAATATCCGGTCTAAAATCTACTACCGGAAGTATTGATAATGCTGCTCTTGAAAAGAATGCAAACTTCTCAATATCATAACAAATATCACCATATGGCTTATCACCACTAAAATAATATTCATTATCAATGAAATAAATTGTCACACCATCATATACTGTCTTAAATATTCCTACATACTGAGTTCTCCATGCTAGATCCATATAAAAATGTGTAATATATTCAAGCTCACCCACGAACTTTTCTTTCATACACTTATACTTAGGTATAACAACTCTACAATCAATTTCATCCTTATTAAAACTCTTTGGCAACGAACCGACAACATCTGCCAAACCTCCTGTCTTAATAAACGGAACCGACTCTGATGCTATAAAAAAAACCTTCTTCATGTATATCTGCCTCCTACACGCTTTATACAAGCCCCATTATTTAATTTACGACCGCTTGCTAGATATAAGTATTATACCAAAAATTTTGTATAAGATAAAGCAATTTTGTATATTTTATTGCATTTATTTTATTATTTTGTTTTATATTCTAATCTTATTTTATCCGAAATGAGTGCAATAAATTCAGAATTTGTAGGTTTTCCCTTTCCTCAATTCACTGTATAGCCAAATAATTCCTCAATAGTATCCATATAACCTCT
>CAZESO010000298.1:0-3073 GCA_964515325.1 uncultured Roseburia sp.
AATCACTGGCCTGTTAATTCTAATATTAATGTCCTCCAAATGTTTTTTTACATTTTCATCAAATATTCCATATAAGGATTCACGCATTTTCAATGGTAAAATTCTCAGTATATCTTTCTCGAAAACATTGTCTTTTTCTATATTCCCACCACCTTTTCTTAAAATTGTATATGACAATATATGAAGGCTTGTATAATTTTATGTACAAAAAAAGTGCCGTGACCGGCACTTTTAAATTTGCTTCTAAAACTCTCTATAAATTACATATTTTTTCAAAATCAAGAACTCCACCAAAAATATCAAGAGCACTTCCAACGGTAAAATCCACCTTGCCTTTAGCAATTTCCTTTAAATTATTTAAATCTTCATAACTTCCGATTCCGCCGGCATATGTAACTGTTATTCCGTTTAATCTTCCGAGTATCTGTGCAACGCCTGCTTCTATTCCTCTAGCTTTTCCTTCCACATCTACTGCATGAATAAGAAACTCGTCACAATATTCTGCAAGCTCACAGAATAAATCTTCATTAACAATCACATCTGTAAATTTCTGCCATCTGTCAGTAACAACATAATATTCATCATCCTTCTTACGACAGCTTATATCAAGAACAAGATGTTCTTTACCAACTAATTTGCTAATTCTCTTAAGGCGTTCATAGTCAATCTTTCCATCCTTAAATACATATGATGTAACAATAACATGTGATGCACCTGCTTGAATATAATCCAAGGCATTCTCATCTGTTATTCCTCCACCTATCTGTAGTCCGCCGGGATATGCCGATAGTGCAAGCAGCGCCTGCTTCTTTGTTGCTTCGTAATACTCAGAATCAACAGCATTCAGCAATATTATATGACCACCTATCAAGCCTCTCTCTTTATAAAGATTAGCATAAAAGTCTGCATTCTGCTCTGATACAAAATTCTCTGTTGCCTGATTGCCTGTATCCTTTAAGCTTCCGCCAACTATTTGCTTAACTTTTCCGTTATGAATATCAATACAAGGTCTGAATTTCATACTAACTCCTTATACATTCATTGCCTGTTCTAAATCTGCGATAATATCCTCTACATCTTCAATACCTACAGATAATCTTATTAAATCAGGCTGTACGCCTGCTTCAATAAGCTGTTCTTCTGTAAGCTGTCTATGTGTATGACTTGCCGGATGAAGTACGCTAGTACGAGCATCAGCAACATGAGTAACGATAGCAACAAATTTAAGGCTATCCATAAACTTGATAGATTCTTCTCTACCACCCTTTAATCCGAAGGAAATTACACCACAGCTACCATTTGGCAAATATTTCTGTCCAAGTTCATAATACTTACTGCTCTTTAATCCACAGTAATTTACCCATGCAACCTTATCATTAGCTTCGAGATATTCAGCAACCTTCTGTGCATTTTCACAATGTTTCTTAACTCTTAAATGAAGTGTTTCAAGTCCAATATTTGTAAGGAATGCATTCTGTGGAGACTGAACTGAACCTAAATCTCTCATAAGCTGAACTGTAGCTTTTGTTATATAAGCAGCTTTTCCAAATTTTTCTGTATAAATAAGTCCATGATACGATTCATCAGGAGTTGTAAGTCCAGGGAATTTCTCTGCATGAGCAGCCCAGTCAAAGTTACCACTATCAACAATACAACCACCTAAACTTGTTGCATGACCATCCATATATTTTGTTGTTGAATGAACAACTATATCCGCACCAAATTCAAATGGTCTACAATTGATTGGTGTTGGGAATGTATTATCAAGGATAAGTGGCACACCATGTGAATGAGCAAGATTTGCAAACTTTTCAATATCAAGTACAACAAGAGATGGATTTGACACTGTTTCTGCAAATACAGCCTTTGTATTTTCCTTAAAGGCTTTGTTAAGCTCTTCTACAGGAGCATCAGGATCAACAAATGTAAAATCAAGTCCAAGCTTTCTCATTGTTACATTAAACAAATTAAATGTTCCACCATAAATAGGCGCAGAGCAAACTATATGTCCGCCTTTCTCACAAATATTTAAAATTGCATAGAAATTTGCTGCCTGTCCTGAAGATGCAAGCATAGCTGCCACACCACCTTCTAACTCACAAATCTTTGCTGCCACAGCATCATTTGTTGGATTTTGAAGTCTTGTATAAAAATATCCTGTATCCTCAAGATCAAATAACTTACCCATCTGTTCGCTTGTATCATATTTAAATGTTGTACTCTGGTATATAGGAAGAACTCTAGGTTCGCCCTTCTTTGGCTCATAACCGCCCTGTACACAAATTGTTCCTAAATTTCTCTTGCTCATTTTACAATTTCCTTTCTTAAAATAATAATAAACAAACTATATCATATTCTTTATCTTTTAGATAATATATAATAACAATAAGCTGTTATAGTTTTTGACTAATATTAAAAGCCTTTTATAGTATCTTCCGAATCGCCTATATCATCAGAAATTTCACTAATAACCACATAATAGCTTATATCGTCATTTACCTTTACCAATACTCTGTCACCTTTTTTCTTACCCATAAGAGCCTTACCTATAGGCGATTCAATACTTATCATGCCTTTAAGGGAATTTCCTCTTATGGATGTAACTATCTTATACTCTTCATAACAATCATCCTCTTCGAAATAAACCTTTACCTTTTTATTCATCCCTACTTCATCATTAGCGGAAGAATCATCAATAATAGTTGCTGTTTTTAACATTCTTTCAAGATATCTTATTCTGCTTTCATTTTTATTCTTATCCTTCTTTGCAGCATGATACTCAAAATTTTCACTTAAATCTCCATGTGCTCTGGCTTCTTTTACAGCTTCAATTGCTTCTTTTCTCACAACAAGCTTTCTGTGCTCTATTTCCTTTTCTATCTTCTCAACATCACTTTTGGTTAATCTTTCTCCCAAAATATTCACTCCTTATAATACAATCACTTTTACTTATTGCTAAAAACTCATTAATTTTACAAAATTATTATCTGTGTTTATAAAATCAGTATTATAGATAAACATTACACTATAATCTTTTTTATCTTCATAAAATCCAGGTCTCATAGCTGAATAT
>CAZESO010000299.1:0-3062 GCA_964515325.1 uncultured Roseburia sp.
TCATAAGGTTTACTCTTGTAAGGAATTCATTTGCTGAATATACACCCTTAAGATTTTCACCCGGAATATTCATAAATCTTGGAAGACCTGCACCTGAACCGATAAATACAGCCTCAAATCCGTATTCTTCCATAAGTTCATCGATTGATAATACTTTACCAATTACCATATTTGTCTCAACCTTTACGCCAAGAGCTTTAAGACCGTCAATTTCCTTCTGAACGATAGCCTTTGGAAGACGGAATTCAGGAATACCATATACAAGAACACCACCTGCAAGGTGAAGTGCTTCGAATACTGTAACTTCGTATCCCTTCTTTGCAAGGTCGCCGGCACATGTAAGTCCTGAAGGACCTGAACCGATAACAGCAACCTTATGACCATTGCTTTCTGGCTTTTGAGCAGCTGATGTAGCATTAGCATTATGCCAGTCAGCAACAAATCTTTCAAGTCTGCCGATAGCAACAGGCTCGCCCTTAATACCTCTTACACACTTACCTTCACACTGTGATTCCTGTGGACATACACGACCACAAACAGCCGGAAGTGAGCTTGACTTCGCAATAATTTGGTATGCTTCTTCAAAATTTCCTTCTGCAACTTCTTTAACGAATGCAGGTATATCAATCTGTACAGGACATCCTGTTACACATGGCTTATGCTTACAGTTTAAACATCTCTGTGCTTCATCAATTGCCTGTTCTTTTGTGTATCCTAATGCAACTTCAAGGAAGTTTTTATTTCTAACATTTGGGTCCTGTGAAGGCATTTCATTTTTCTTTAATGACATATTTGGCATATTAGTTAACCTCCTTGTTTAATAAATTACAAGTTTCTTCATAAGCTTGTCTCTCGAAGTCTTTATACATTGAGCCTCTTTCCATAGCTTCATCAAAATCAACCTCGTGACCATCGAAGTCAGGACCGTCAACACATGCAAACTTAGTCTTACCACCAACTGTAAGACGACATCCACCACACATACCTGTACCATCAATCATGATAGGGTTCATACTAACTGTTGTCTTAACACCGTATTCTTTAGTAACACCACATACGAACTTCATCATAATAAGTGGTCCGATTGTGATAACTTCATCATACTTCTCGCCACTTTCAATAAGTTCCTTGAGTGCATTTGTTACAAGACCCTTTGTACCGTAGCTACCATCGTCTGTCATAACTACAAGCTTGTCACTAACTGCCTTAAACTCATCTTCAAGGATAACTAAATCCTGATTTCTAAAACCAACGATTGAGTGAACCTCTGCACCAAGCTCATGTAACTTCTTAGCAATTGGGAATGCGATGGCACAACCAACACCACCACCAACTACAGCAACTTTCTTAAGTCCTTCAACATGTGTTGGAACACCAAGTGGTCCTACAAAGTCTGCGATAGAATCGCCTTCATTCTTTGCATTTAACTTCTTTGTTGTAGCACCAACAATCTGGAAAATAATTGTTACTGTTCCGTTTTCTCTGTCATAATCTGCAATTGTAAGAGGTACTCTTTCACCTTCTTCATCAACACGCAAAATAATGAACTGTCCCGGCTCAGCCTTCTTAGCTATCAATGGAGCTTCAATGTCCATTAAAGTAACTGTAGGATTTAATTCGCGTTTTTTAACAATCTTAAACATTACTTTCTTCCTTTCTCTTTTCGCTCAATCGTAAAAATTATCTGCTTTAATATTCTTTACAGCATATCTAAAAATGCACGCAAAGAAAAGCCGTTATATCCTAACGGCTTTTTCATTATACATTATAACTTCTTATTTTGCAAGAAATATAACTGCTATTCTATGTTAATTCAGCTTTTTATTATTCGTATAATCTTCAGCAACATTTTTCAACACATCATCTTCCACATTATCAACATTGACTATTTTTTTCTTAGCCAAATATTGTAAATCTGATATTCTGCGTTTTACAGATGTGATAATTGAGCTTATACGATTTTCATCTGCATACATTCCTGCATTTTCAAAAACATTTCTAATATTCTTCTCAATATCAGCCAACGCCTCAAAATCAATCCATTCAAAAGAAGTAACAAGTTTTATTTGTTCTTCATGTTTTTTCTTAAATGGTTTGCATTCAACACCTTTTTCCATTAATATTTGTGCAGGTAATTTATCATATCCAAGACACGAACCACTGTCAAAAACAGGTGCCACACCAAGCCACTGAAGAGTTTCTGCATTACGAATAAGTCCAAAATTATTCAGATGCCTGTCCTCATTAGCAATAATATAATCAACTACTATCATCTGGTCAATCGCCTGTGTAATATCAGCAATCCCCAACATTTCACAACAATTTAAATAATGACGATACACGCTTGTACTATTATCCTTCTTAATTGTCTGCATTACTCGCCATGCACTAACAAGTTCAGTTTCCGAAGTAACAAAGTCCTCACAAACACTATACGGAATTCCCTCATCCCAAATCAACTGATATGACACATGAGGAACATTCAACTTTTCCATAATAATACTAGCAATAACCTCATTAAAAGGTTGTAACATAAGAGGTGCACTTCCTGCCTTTATAAGACAACGCTTACCATCAATAATTTTCCAACGCTTTTTAAGGCAACCATCCGAAGTATTATCTGGCGAATGGAAGTCAAAGCCATCTTGTTTTACAGCCTTTCCCAACAAAACATCACCAATATCCTCAGAAAAATCATGTTCAAAAAAGTTGACGTCTTTCCAATGTAAATCTTCTCTGTCACAAGGACGAATCCAGTACTGGTCCGAAAGAGATAACCCAAAACATCTTGTTATTAACATTCTGGTATTTGAAACATTCAATTCTTCAAGAGCCTTCCTAACACCACTACGACTTGCAGGAATAGAACGATCACTCCACCATTCATTAAGCTCTGCACGGTCAACTATACCTTTTTTCATGTGAATACCAACTGGTAAATGAGCTTCATTATAAACCTCTTCAATCTTTCGAATCACGCACACTTCGTCATCAATATCAAGTTTAACAACAGATTTTTCTTTGTGCATTAATACATACTTCATAGGCTACCTCCTTCCTAC
>CAZESO010000300.1:0-3042 GCA_964515325.1 uncultured Roseburia sp.
CTTCGATCGTGCGGAAACGGCTGGTCATATCCACCAACTCGATGTCCGGCTTGCCCTTCGCGGTAGAATCGCAGAGGGAGGATACCCACATCGCGTCGTACTGTCTCGCGCCGCCGTCCTGATAGACCACGGTGTTCTCCACCACGAGTCCGGTCAAACCGTCGTGAGCCTCCATCGCGGGGATGAGATATTCAGACAGGAAGGCTGGAATTATCATTTAGATGATGAAGACGGTGAACTTACTATAAATGGTGTTGTTTATAATGAAATGAAGGGTGTAATGTCTTCACCTGACAGCGTGGTTGCAAGAGAAGGATATCATTACTTATTCCCTAATAATACTTATTCATTTGAATCGGGCGGTGATCCTGAGTTTATACCGGAGCTTTCATATGAGGAATTCCTTGAATTCCACGGAAAGTATTATCATCCGTCAAACAGTTACATTTATCTTTATGGTGACATTGATGCAAATGAGAGACTTCAGTGGTTGGATAATGAATACTTATCAAAATATGATGCATTAGAGGTGGATTCAACTATTCCAATGCATGAAAGCTTTGATAAGCCGGTGGAAAAAGAAGTGTTCTATGCAGTTGGAAATGATGAATCAGATGAGAAAAAGACATATTTTTCATATGGTACTGTAGCCGGTTCTGTGCTTGAAGAAGGATTGGTGACAGCTCTTGAAATGTTGAGCTATAGTATACTTTCAATGCCGGGTGCGCCAATTAAGACAGCTTTGATTGATGCCGGAATATGTGAAGAGGTTTATGGCGGATTAGAGACAGTTAATCAGAATATATTTACAATTACTGCAAAGAATTGTCCTTCTGATAAAAAGGATGAATTTGTTAAGATTATAGAAGATACATTAAAGAAGATTGTGGCAGAAGGCATTAATAAAGATTCTTTAAGAGCAGCTTTGAATAAGAAGGAATTTGACTTTAGAGAAGCAGACTTCGGTTCATATCCAAAGGGCTTGTTCTACTGTATGGATATGATGGACAGCTGGTTATATGATGATAATAAGCCATTCATGTATCTTAAAATGGAATCGGTATTTAAGGATTTAAGAGCGAAGATTGAAACTGATTATTTTGAAAAATTAATTGAAAAATATTTACTTAATAATAACCACAAGCTTATTCTTACTACAAATCCTAAGAAGGGATTAACAGAAGAAAAGGAAGAGAAGCTTGCGAAGAAATTAGCTGAATATAAGGCAACCTTGTCAGCTGATGAGATTAAAAAGATTGTGGCAGATACAAAGGAACTGCTTCAGTATCAAAGTGAACCTTCAACAAAGGAGGAGCTTGAAGCCATTCCTCTTCTTAAGCTTGAGGATATTGGTAAATTACCTGAGAAGCTTTATATGGAAGAAACAGATATTAAGGGAATCAAGACTATTTACAGTGAAGTGCCAACAAATGGTATCGCATACATCAAGATGTCATTTGACACAAATGTCCTTGAAATGGAAGAACTTCCATATGTACCGGTGCTTACAAAGATTATTAAGAAGATTGATACGGCAAACTACGATTATCTTTCATTAAATAATGAGATTAATCTTGAAACAGGCGGAATCGGTATTGACACAACTATTTATAATAATGTAAATGACAGCAAGAGTTATTCTCATAGATTGGAAGTTTCAACAAAGGTATTGTATGACAAGATAGATAAGGCTTTAGAGCTTATTAAGGAATTGGTTACAAATACAATTTATGATGACAAGAAACGTGTTAAGGAAATTGTTGCAGAGACAAAGTCAATGACACAGGCATACATTATGGGAACAGGTCATCTTGTAGCTGTTAACAGAGCAATGTCATACTTCTCAGAAGATGCATATCTTAGCGATTTGACAGGTGGTATCCAGTTCTACAAGTTTATGGTTGAAATGGATAAGGCATTTGAACAGGATGGAGATAAAGTTATTGAGAAGCTTAAAGCGGTTGCAAAAAAGGTATTCAATATCAATAATCTTATCTTAAACATTACAGCTGAGAAGGCCGGATATGATAAATTTGTAGAAAAATTTCATATCGTGGAAAGTATGTTATCAGATGAAAAATTAGAGGTTAAGGATTGGAAGTTCGATTTAACACAGCTTAATGAAGGCTTCAAGACTTCATCGCAGGTACAGTATGTGGCAAGATGCGGTGACTTCAAAGATGCAGGCTTCAGCTACAGAGGTGCAATGCAGGTATTTGCAAACATTATGAGTTATGAATATTTATGGAATAATGTTCGTGTTAAAGGTGGAGCTTATGGTTGCTTTGGCAAATCAGTTCGTTCAGGAAAGGTATATTTCGTATCTTACAGAGACCCTAACCTTAAGAATACAAATGATGTTTATGAAGGTGTTGTGGATTATTTGCGTAATTTCAATGTGGATGATAGAGACATTCTTAAATTCATCATTGGAACAATCAGTAATCTTGACACACCAAGAACAGCAAAGGCCAAGGGTAGCGTAGCGTTTTCTTCTTATATGTCAGGTGTGACATATGAAGATATGGTTAAGGAAAGAGAAGAGGTACTTTCACTTACAAATGCCGACATTAATGCACTTGCAGATGTTATGGAAGCTGTTATGGCACAGGGAAATATTTGTGTAATCGGCGGTGCTAACAAGATTAATCAGGATGCAGATTTGTTTAAGACAACAGTGGATTTATTTAATTAGATTCAAGTGTCAAAAGGTCATCATCCACATGTGCTTGCACATGTGTGGATGAATGACTTCTTGACACGCCACACTATGAGCATAAAAGTGGTGCGACAGCTCCACGATATGGCGAAGTATACTTTAGAGAGAATAAGAATAACGGTTCAACAAATCCTTACTTTATGGGACTTGATGATAATAAGTATGACGATACAACTAGCGAGTATGAAGGTAAACTGTATATCGTATTTGACACAAATGTATGGAAGACAAAAGACGGTTCAAATTATGACCTAGCTGATATCTTAGTTGATAGATATGGTTATACTTGGATGGGTTGGTACACCAGAAGCAAGTGCTTTAAC
>CAZESO010000301.1:0-3006 GCA_964515325.1 uncultured Roseburia sp.
TTGTTTCTTTTGTGGAAAATATTCTGGCATTGGAAATATGAAAAAATATATAAGACTGTTTTGCGGTATTGTGGTGATTTTTATATTATTTCAGCCTATAAGCGAATTGCTGGGAGAGAATATCGATATAGAGGGAATGTTGAAATTAAATGAACTGGAGCTTAGGATGGAAGAGTTGAGTGATGAAATAAATGAAAATGATACAATTTTAGGAGTGATTGAGGAAAATATAAGTGAAATTGTAGCTGCTGAAGGCTATGAATTAACATATTTATTAATTAATCCAAGTGAAGAAAATGGTGGTGATATAGGAGGAATAAGCATATCGATTAAAGAAAAAAACAACAAAATTTCTGTAGAAAAAATAGATATTAATAGTGAGAAACCTGAAAAACAGGAATCGGTTGAAGTTACAAAAATATGTGAGAAGATTGCCGGTATGTATAATATAGAGCAAAGTAAGGTTATTATAAATGTTGAGTAATGAGGAAAAAGGTATGAATTTAAAGATTGATAAGGAAAAATTTTCGTTACGAAGTATTGGAATGGATAAATTGGCAATAATCGTAGCTTGTGGCATAGTGCTTATATTGTGTTCCGTAGAAGATAGTGAAGATAAAAAAGAAGAAAAGCTGGAGGAGGTTGTATATACCTATACTACGGATGAATATGAGAAAAATTTAGAAGAAAGATTGAAAAATCTATTGGAGAGTATGGAAGGAGTTGGTGCGGTTGAGGTTATGGTGACAGTAAAGGAAACTAAAGAGAAGGTAGTGTTAACTGAAAAACCCTATAGTAAAACTACACTTAATGAGTCGGATTCAGATGGTGGTGTAAGAACCAGTGAGGAGGAATCGAGAGATTACAACACGGTTTATGTAACGGATGATAGTGGAAATACAGTACCATATGTAGTAAATGAAATTATGCCTGAAATAGAGGGAGTAGCAATAATCGCGAAGGGAGGAGATTCGGTAGCAGTAAAAGAAAAAATAATTAATGTAGTTAAGTCATTATTTAATGTAGATGCTAATAAAATATCTATAAGTAAAATGAAATAAATTTTCGTGGGAGGATATATGAAGAAAATATTTAGAAAGAACCAAATAATCATAACAGCATTAGCGGTGCTTATTGCCATAGCAGGTTATTTAAAATATGCTAATGAAGGTTCTGAAAAGGGGATTGAAACAGCAGGAAACAATATACAGGAAGAGGAAGAACCGGGCGATGCAATTATGGTGAGTGCAAATACATCATTAGATATAATGATAAATGCCAAATTGCAGAGAGAACAGGTAAGAGCTCAAAATAAAGAAGATTTGATGGAAATTGTAAATAATGCAGAGCTTTCAGAAGAAGAAAAAAAGAGTGCTGTAGATAAAGTTGCAGAACTTACAGATATTTCTGAAAAGGAATTGGCTGCAGAAACACTTATTATGTCAAAAGGAATAGATAATGTCATAGTAAATATGGTTGACGGTAATGTTGAAGTTATTATCGGAGCAGAAACTCTTGATGACACTACAAAGGTGCAAATTGAAGATATCGTGAAGAGAAAATTTGAGGTTGAAAGTGAAAATATTACAATAAGTTTGGTGTCCGATAAATAAATACTTTGCATTTATTAATAAATTTGGTATAATATATACATATGTATGGAAAAATGCTTGTGAGGAGGAATTACGAGATGAAGAATAATGAAAATATAGGATTTGTACAGATTGCTGATGATGTTGTAGCTGTTATAGCAGGTATTGCAGCGACTGAGGTTGAAGGTGTTGCTTCAATGGCTGGAAATATTACAAAAGAGCTTATTTCTAAGCTTGGTATGAAGAATCTTTCAAAAGGTGTAAAGGTTAATATGGAAGATGGTGTTGCAACTGTTGATGTTGCTATTAATATTGAGTATGGTTACAATATTCCAACAGTTTGCGAACTTGTACAGGATAAAGTAAAAGTAGCTATTGAGAATATGACAGGATTAAAGGTTGATAATGTTAATGTAACAATCGCCGGAGTTGCTTTAGAAAAATAAAGCTACCAATTTTTGGGATAATATAGTAAAATATAGGGTGTCTGTTTGACATCCTATTTTCATATGATAGGAAATAGTCACATTGCTTTTTTCGTATTACAAAAATATGAGAATATTTAAAGGTTTGAAAGGATTATATCTATGACAAGAAGAGAAATAAGAGAAAACACATTTAAACTTGTTTTTAATATAGAGTTTCGTGGAAGTGATGAGTACGAAGAACAGTTTGATATGTATATTAACACTATCGAAGGTATAAATGATGATGAAAAGGGATATATACATACAAGATTGTTTGATCTGATTGATAAAATAAGTGAAATTGATGAACTTATAGAGAATTCAACTGAAGGTTGGGAATTAAATCGTATTGGTAAGGTTGAACTGGCTGTTTTGAGACTTGCAGTTTATGAGGCTAAGTTTGATGATGAGATTCCAATTGGAGTTGCTATAAATGAAGCAGTAGAGATTGCAAAGAAATATGGAGGAGAGGATTCACCATCATTTATCAATGGTGTGCTTGGTAAGCTGGTAGCTTAAGCAAGGTGAATTTTTGAAAGTGATATGGCAGGTGTATATAGTGTAGCACAGGTTAATTCTTATATTAAGCATATGTTTAATGAAGATTTTGTGTTAAACAATATTTCCGTAAGTGGTGAGATATCTAATTGTAAGTATCATTCTTCGGGACATGTATATTTTACATTAAAGGATGAGGATTCGGTACTTATGGCAGTAATGTTTGCAGGTAATGCAAGAACATTGAAATTTAGACTATCAGAAGGTCAAAAGGTTATTGTGAAAGGCAGCATCAATGTATATGAGCGAGATGGAAAGTATCAGCTTTATGCTAAGGAGGTTGTTTTGGATGGACAAGGTGATCTGTTTAAAAAGTTTGAACAATTAAAAAAAGAACTTGAAGAAATGGGAATGTTTGATAGTTCTTATAAGAAACCAATACCCAAATA
>CAZESO010000302.1:0-2938 GCA_964515325.1 uncultured Roseburia sp.
TTACATGTTCAGGAACATAGTCAAGCATTGGGTCAAGACCTACTACGATAGGTGCGTTTAATTTTTTGATTTTTTCTGTAAGTTTGTTAATCATAATGAATATTTCCTTTCTATTTGACTTTTATTTATTTTCTATATTTTAGTACTCATATACTGTCTTTCCACCACAGATTGTCTTCACAACTCTGCCTTTAACCTTGTATCCGTTAAATGGTGTATTCTTACCCTTTGATACAAAATCATTTACATCGATTTCATACTCTGCATCAGGGTCAACAACAACTATATCTGCTACCTTTCCAATCTCAAGGCTTCCCTTGTCAATCCCAAGAATCTTGGCTGGATTGTAACTCATCTTTGCCGCCATCTGATATGGTGTTATAACATTTTTTTCAACAAGCTCTGTCATTGTAAGAGCCAATGCCGTCTCACTTCCAACAATACCAAATGGTGCTTCCTTTATACCTTTAGCCTTTTCATCAGCGTGATGCGGAGCATGGTCTGTGGCGATAGCATCAAATACATCATCACCAATACCCTTCACCAGCGCTTCAAGGTCTGCTCTGCCTCTGATTGGCGGATTCATTTTATAATTAGAATCATCTTCCTTAATATCTTCTTCACATAATGTAAAATGATGTGGGCAAACTTCACCTGTTACAGGAAGTCCTTCTTCCTTAGCCGCCTTCAACATCTTTACACTATCCTCTGTTGAACAATGGCACAAATGAAGTCTTGCACCTGTCTCCTTTGCAATTAAAATATCTCTTGCAACAATAACATCTTCAACTGCATTACTTATGCCTCTGAAACCAAGCTCACTAGCCTTTGCTCCAGCATTAATAACACCACCATCAACCATTGTGATGTCCTCACAATGAGCAAGCACAGGAAGTCCTAATCTAGCTGCTTCCTTCATACCTTCTCTGTATAGGTTGGCATTCATAACTGACTTACCATCCTCACTTATGGCAACAATACCTGCTTCCTTCATGCCTTCAATATCAGCAAGCTCAACTCCTGCTTGTCCCTTTGTAACAGCACCAACTACTAAAACATTTATTGAAGCTACTTCCTTTGCCTTGTTCACAATATAGCTTACAACTTCTTTAGAATCTGTTGCCGGCTTTGTATTTGGCATACAACAAACCGATGTAAAACCACCCTTAGCTGCTGCCTTAGAACCAGACTCAATATCTTCCTTATGTTCAAAACCCGGTTCTCTTAAATGCACATGCAAATCAATAAAACCAGGCATTACATACATACCATTTGCATCAATGATGTTATCCGCATTAACATCTTTTTCACCCTCAAATCTATCGATGATTCTGTCATCTTCGATTAAGAGGTTCAAAACCTTATCGGTATTCGTGGCAGGATCAATAACTCTGCCGCCTTTAATTAATGTTTTCATATGGCGTATCCTCCATAACTGCTATCTGTGTGATAGTTTTTCGCTACCTTCAAGTATACCAAAATTAGAATGGTGTTTCAATCTTATTTTCTATATTAGATTTAATTAATAGTTTAAACTTATGCTTGATTTGTAATTTAAACCTAAACTTAATTAGTAGTTTTCAGCATAATCTTTAATTAGCGAATTGTTGGGGTTATGTCGATGAATATTCCTATATAATTTCAAGTCTACGGGTAAATTTCAATTTTTTAACTTTTGCCCCGTAGTTTTTAATCGCTAAATCAGTAATAATTCCTACATTTACGGGTCATATTCATTTTTTGTTATAATACCCGTAGATTTTTACATTTTCACCACACGCAAATTGGCATAATTTCGTTTTTTTAAGAATTTTTACGGGTATAATTCGGCAATTTTCATTTTGCCCCGTAGTCCACCAAAAAATCTTACTAAAAAGTCACAAAAATTACGGGTCAAATCTAATTTTCTTTAAATTCAACCCGTAACTTCAAATTATTTCAATAATTAAATATACACAAACATTATAAATTTTAATTTTTCATAAACTTCTCTATATCATTTTCATTAAGCTTGTACTTGTCCTTCAATTTCTGTCTGATAGTTTCATCATCTATGTCCATTTCTCTAAGAGTTTCTACAAAAATTTGTATAGCTTCCTCTCTGCCCTCTTCCCTGACGTCCATATCATGAAGTAATGTTTTCATATACTCAAGCCTCCTCACTATATTCAATTTTAAATATCTAAAACACCAACAACATTATCTCTAATCTTTGCAAGTGCATACCCATGCCCTGATGACACACTACCTATATCAATTATTTCTTCCTCTCCATTTTCATTTGGTATTGAAACCAATACTTCTGTTGCATTCACATAACGACCATCTAAATATTCCATTTTAAATATTCTATCTTTGCAACAGTCATAACTAAAATTAACATAAATATAATTATTAACTGTATCCACCATTAATATTGCATCAAAGCCACTCATTTCGCATTCATAAGCAACGCTTTGATTTTCTTCTATTTTAACCATCTTGTTCTCACCCCAAAAAGATGCCCAAACTGCTCCCACCTTGTCAGAATACATATCAATACATCCTAATGCTTTTTCATTAACATATTCATATACTAATTCTCCATTGTCTTTACAATATATCTTTATGGCTCCACCACCTTTTTCCTTAATTGCCTCATATCCGAAACCTACCGCTATCTTATTACTACCTAATATCGGTGTACAGCATGAAGAACCGAATCCATATTCTATTACCCTCTCCATATTTTTACTGTCACAAATATAATTTACATCATTTTCTGAACAATCCCATATGTCAAGCAACAAGCTGTCTTCTCTTACTTCTAGTACAGTACAACACTTCTTTGATTCTAGCTCTATTTCAAAAATTTTGTCTAACATACACCTCGCTTTTAAATCATATATCAGAAAGCGATATTCAAATACATTATGTTCAAGTAAATCTCTTTCAAATG
>CAZESO010000303.1:0-2933 GCA_964515325.1 uncultured Roseburia sp.
ATTCAGAGAACAATTGTATGAAACAAATTATAATTGGGCAGTTTTTAAGAAGGAACTGGGTGGAATTGATTCGTCAAAATGTACATATTATTGTTTGATAAAAGAAAAAGAACAATATAAATTGGTCAAATTGAGAGAAATAAATGTAGAATATATATTACCATGGAATTCAGACTATAAAGATATATGTGATTATATAGATGACCTTCGTGGAGAAATTCGTGATGAAAGAAAAAAAGATAATAAAAAGTGAGAGGAAGCCCTGAAATTTCAGGGCTTCCTCTCACTTTTTATAGATTCGAACCCTTTATTGGATTAATCCAATAGATGTATTTTAACTTATTTCTTTGTGAGCAAGCTCCAACGAAATAAGTTGAAAATACATCTGCTGTCCTGAATCTGTGAAAAAAATTATTGACAAACGATAATTTTGATGATATAAAATTATTGAAAAACGATAATCGCGAACATTTGGAGCCAAGCAGATATGAATGAATGGGAATTTCTCTGAATGCTCGCATTCAAGAAAATTCCCATTCATTCATATCTATTTAGCGCTTATGCGCGTGAATAAAATGCGAAGCATTTTATTCTTGGCTCAAAGAGCCGATGAGAAGGCTAGGCTCAAAGAGCCAATGAAAATATTTGGCTCAAAGAGCCGGAGAGAATGCATGGCTCAAAGAGCCGAGAGTCAAGCATTAAGGCTCGCAATACTCGCGCCACATAAGGAGGTAAAAATGAGTGGAGAAATATTTAAAACGGTGATTTCATTTCCGTTTAAACAATTAGGAGAGTTATTAAGGTCGATGTCATTATCATCAAATGCAGGAAATATAGGTGCATGGGTGCTGTATATAGCAATATGCCTTATACCGGTAGCAATACTCTTACTAAAGCTGGTAAAGAAGAAGGTGTATAAAGAAGATTTGTTATTAATAGTTATTTCG
The DNA here is from genome assembly GCA_964515325.1 of uncultured Roseburia sp. Classification (GTDB taxonomy): domain Bacteria; phylum Bacillota; class Clostridia; order Lachnospirales; family Lachnospiraceae; genus SVEL01. Next base: position 948 of record CAZESO010000303.1, read on the forward strand.
GCAGCACTATTTTATGTTATGTATGTAATGATTAATCCATCAACAGTATTTAGAAACAATTATCTTACGGAAGATTATGATGCTGAGATATCAGTATTTGGAGGATTTATATATTCAGCAATAGTAGGCTATATTGTGTTGAAGCTTGTTAGGGCATTTAGTAATGCAGAAAAAGCTAAGATATGTAAGTGGATTAATGGATTATTATTAATTGTAAATATTGTATTAGCATTAAGTGCTGTTTTAGGAGTGGAAACTTTAATAGATAATATCGAGGCTGTAAAAGAAAAAAACTATTCTTCAGATGATTTATCTGAATATATGGATATTCCGGAAGAATTTGAGTTTTTAGGATTACAGAATGAATTTGATGTGGATGATAATATCGCACTTACTAATATATTTCTTTTTGTAAGATATTTGGTCGGCATAATACCTTGCATCACAACAATTATAGTTATTGTATTTGTACAAAGGTTTATTAAGGATTATGGTAAGAATGGAGTGGCACAGGAAACAATAGTCAGAGCAAAGAGAGTGCAAAAGGTGTCAGTGAAAGCTGTGGTTATAAATGTTCTTGTAAATGTATCTTATAATCTTGTTCAGCTGGTATTTTATAAAGATTTACTTAACACATATGCTAATGTGGAATTACCTTTGACCTCACTAATATTTATACTTGCCATGCCACTTATAACAAAACTTATTGTTGAAAGTAAAGAGATTAAAGAAGAGAATGAGATGTTTGTGTAGAAAGTGGTGAGTATATGGCTATTAGGGTGCATTTAGAGGATATTCTAAAAGAACGAGGGATGACTTCAAAAGAGTTATGTAAATTGGTTGGAATAACGGAAGCTAATTTATCAATATTGAGAAGTGGTAAGGCAAAGGGTATAAGGTTCGGGACAATTAATAAGATTTGCTATTACCTACAATGTGATGTGGGAGATATTTTGAAATTTGATGGAAATTTGGAGGCGGATGAAGATGAAAAAGAATAAAGTAAAAGGGTATTTAAAAAAGTTTATGTTGGCAGGAGTTATGATAAGTGTATTAGCTTCATTTGCAAGTTGTAAGCTTGCAAAAGAGGAGGAAAATGCAGATGAAATATTTGGGGATAAGATGGTAGGTTGTTATATTACAACTGAGCCTATTGGGAATGGCAAAATCTATGCAAAGTTTGTGGAAAAAGAAGAAGATGGCGTTAAACATGCAGAATATGTATTTGAAGATTATGATGGAATAGAGTTTTATGCAACAACTATAATGGCTACAGAAGAAATGTTATCAGACTATGATATAGCTTCTTATGGAGATGAGGTTAGTGAAGCGCATACGGCATGGCTTACAAACGAAAATACAGGAACAAAGAGTGAAGAGTTGTCAGGAACAATATATTATACAGAAAGGCTTATTTTTTATATGAATCCTGTATATCAGGAGAAAGATGGGGATGTGTATATGTATGCAGCTGAAATAGGAGAATTGGTAAGCACAAACGATGGGGGAGAACTTACATCAACCATTTCAGAAAACGCTACATATACTGAAGATGATGAGAAAATTTCTGAATCAACAAAAGTCTCTGTAACATATAGTTATAAACAACAACCGAAACAGATAAAGTTTATTTACATGAATAATGAGAATACTGTTATTTCAGAAGAAGAGTATGAGCCTGGAAAAGTACCAAATGAAATAAATGTTTCAGAAGAAGTGGACTATATATTAGTTGAAAGTTATGGATTTGATGTTGGGAAAAATAAAGATATAATTGTTAGAGAAATTTATGATGAAGATTATGATGATAAATACATTCATACATTTATGGATGATGGAAGAGGCTTTTGTGTAAAATTTCCAACGGAAATAATTTGGGAGTAAATTGAAATACAAAAATATAGAGGCAATCAATTTGATGATTGCCTCTATATTTCTTATAACTCACCTATTCTTGTAATACCAACGTAAATCTGTGAAATTTTA
>CAZESO010000304.1:0-2865 GCA_964515325.1 uncultured Roseburia sp.
CCGATATAATATATGTAACTATATCAAGTTGACGAACTTGATTTTAAGCGTTCAACCAAGGAGGGTGAAAGATATGAGTTTAAATGGAGTTTCAAATGTACAAGCTGGTTACAAAACCTCATACACTAAAAAGACTGAGGTTAAAACGGATACTAATCCAAAGGCAAGCGAAGTAACTGCCAACGAAGGCGTTACTTATGAATCGACCATCAACCAAACCACTGATCGCAAAGCAATTGCAGCAGCTCTCAAAGCAGATGCTGAAGCCAGAGTTAACAGCTTCAAGCAGATGGTTCAAGATATGTTGTCTAAGCAGGGTCAGAAGGTAACTTCTGCTGATGATATATGGAAGAGACTTGCAAGTGGCGACTTTACAGTTGATGCCGAAACAGCAGCCAAGGCTAAAGAAGATATTTCAGAAGATGGCTACTGGGGCGTAAAGCAGACATCTCAGAGAATTTTCGATATGGCAGTTTCATTATCAGGCGGCGATGAAGATAAGATGGAAGAAATGTTAGAAGCCTTCAAGAAGGGTTTTGGTCAAGCGACCAAAGCATGGGGCTCTACATTACCAGATATCTCTCACAAGACATATGATGCTGTATTAGAGAAATTTGAAAACTACAAGAATGGTGACAAAGAAGCCGAAGCATAGTATGAATACGAATTAAAGAGAACGAGCAATTACTCGTTCTCTTTTGATATTTCCTACAAACTTTCCTTCACCACCAAAAGCATCTGGCCTTCACTTATCTCATCACCACGCAATTCATTCAGGCTCTTTAAACTCTCCACAGACGTATAATATTTCTTTGCAATTTTCCACAAAGTATCTCCTTTTTGTACCTTATATCCCACAATACATGGAGATTTTTGCACCATTTCCATATCAAATTCACTTTGTTCAATTGTATCAATGATTTCTTCATTGAAAACGTCAAATATCAAACAATCAAGTGATACATAACCCTTTACTTCTATTTCATTATTTCCCGCCATATTTGCATTTAATTGTTCAAGAGACGGACTAATTGTTACAATGGAATCTTTATTTACACCCATAGCTTCCACGTTTTGATTAAACGGAATAATCTCTCTATGAATGCATATTGGCATCCTGTCATCTGATGAAATATACATTAAATCAATATCCACTATACCTTCAACCATCACTACATTTTCATCCGGTGTAACTTCTTCTATTTTCACCTTGCCATTGCTGCAACAAAGCTGCATTACATGACCTTTATCCGAATCCAGTTTAATCTTATCTGCGACTTTACATTTAGAAAGATTTTTTGTAAGAAGGCTGCTTATCTTAGCATTCAAAAACTTTGGATTTAGCTGATGTGTTACAGAATTCACATCACTTATAACAGAAACGGTTTCCTCGTTAAATACTTTAATATTTAAATCTAACACCATTTCAAACTCTATAACTCTCTGCTCACCATCATAATCCGGCTTAATTCCTATTGTAGTATTAGCTACATTTGTACCAATATTAGCAATCATATTTTCATTACATTCCGGCAACTCGATACTACCATTAAATGGAATGACAGACTCCAACCATTGTACCGGTGCATTTTCTTCCTCCGCTTCATAAAGAACGAACATTTGTAATTCTCCAGACAAATCCACTTTACCACTATTAAGCTTTGTATTAATACTTCTAACTCCAATACTTTCCCAAAGAATCTGTGACATATTCAATTTATTTGCAGGTATATCAAGTTCATCCTTAATTCTAAATATATCCTTTTTACAAATGACAATCTCCGAAATATCAAACTCTTTTCTTAAACAATCCATCTTCCCATCATCTATTATATCAACCACCGGAAGAATATCACAAATATCCTCGGCAATTATTTTTATGCATATAATCGCCTTTACAGAAATTTTTCTTGAGTTAATAATACCAATGGATAAATCCTCTATTTCACATTTTACATTAACACTGTCGCTGTCCTCCACACCTTCTACATTTATGGTCTCATCAATAGCTATTTCACCTGACATATTATGTAATAATCTGTTGTCATTAAAGCATCCATATAAAATGGAAAACGCCAACTTTCCCTTTAAAATTGCTTTCTGATTGCCAATTCTTATGTTATCAATTATCACCTTTCCCGAATCTGTTATTATCTCATCAATATCGGATTTAATATCCGGCACATTAAAATCATCCTCTAATGTTATTTGTGTTGTTACATTTGCTTTAACCTTGTTCATATGAATATTTTTTTTGATAAGTTCCATTTTTACCCCCTACTTATAAACTACTGTTTTTTCTATATTTTCAAGTTTTACTACAATATATGGCGAAGTAACCAGTTTTAACACTTCTTCATTTTTAGCTGGTCCTTTCAATGTAGTTTTAATGGCTACAGTATTTTCCGTTTCGTATAATTCATTTACCTGAATACTATAACCCGTTGTGGGCTGATCACCATAGCATATTATTATGTATAACTCCCCCATATCAACGAATGTTGTTTTTGCTACCTCATGCTTATTCTCCTCTATAATTTGCTTTAATTCCATTGGAATTTCATTATCTCCAAGAACCGTAAAATCCAAATCCTTCAGTTTCTTTTCATCTACTGCCTTTTCTTCACAACCTGAAAGTGAAAATGCAATACTTATAGCCATTATCACACACACAATTAGTTTGAATAATCGTTTCTTACTCACACAAAAAATCCCCTAATACTCTTTATATTAGAATATTAGGGGACTTGTTAAACTATGACTAAATCTTATAAATATTTCTTTAAATCTTCTACCTTATCAAGCTTCTCCCATGGTAAATCAAGGTCGTTACGTCCAAAGTGACCATATGAAGATGTCTGCTTG
>CAZESO010000305.1:0-2848 GCA_964515325.1 uncultured Roseburia sp.
TACCAATATAAATGGCAACATGTCCAATACTTCCACCATACATATAAAGCAATATATCACCCGGTTTGATTCTATCAAGCGGTACCTGTGTTCCTACATAAAGATAATCAGATGAAGATCTTGGTAAATCATAACCAAATTGTGCAAATATAAGCTTTGTAAATCCTGAGCAGTCTGTTCCTGTAGTAAGACTATATCCGCCGGCAACATAAGGATTACCTAAGAACTGCATTGAATAATTAATCAAATCAACCGCTGTCTGAGACACATCATCTGACAATTGTGATGTATCAATTGTAGGTGTTGGTGCTGTAACTGTTGCAACTACTTCTTTTACTTCAACTGCTGTTGGTAATACATTTCTCTTTTCAACAAATTCTGCTGATACATAACCAACAAGATTGTTAATATTAATCTTATACCAACCATTGTTTTCATCTTCTAAAATCTCAAGATATTCACCATTAGAAACCTGTGTTCCTACCGAACAATTGGTATTAGGCTCTTCTCTTACATTTAAAACATCCGTTGTAACTACAAGCTTCTCTTCCATATGCTCCATCGCAAGAACATTTGCATCATAGCCTGTCACCATCAACTCGGCATATACATAACCTTCAACATCACCAGACTTGATTTTGTACCAACCATTTTCTTCTTCCAAAATCTCACAGGCACAATAACCTGGCATTTTACCAATAATCTTCTCATCAGTACTTGGACCCTGTCTTACATTTAAATATTCATATGCATTAGAAATACCAAGATTTGTATAACCTGTTATAATTGACTCTTCCGGAACTGTCTGTGTAGCAACATCCAACTGCTCCACAACTTCCTTAACCTCTTCTTCCGTCACTTCACCGGATGAAACAAATTCACTGTAGTTCTGCATTGCATAAGAAAAACCAATATTATTCACACTAACACTTCCTGTAGGTGTGCGTAAAGCCTGATTATTAATATCAATGTTATCCACAATACCTGCAAATCCAATTTGAGTTCCTATTACATTTCCTGTATATTCAATCTTTACTTCTTTTTCTGTTTCTTTTTTTTCTACTTTATCATCAGAATTATATCCTATAAAAAATCCTGACGCCGCAATAATCACTGTAGCTATCCCAGTACCTATAACGTATTTTTTCATATTCATAGCAATTTCTCCATTTAGATAATTGTTACAACTTTGTTAATTTTGTTACAAATGTATTATATCATCATTTTCATTTCTGTCAATAACTAGTATTTAAACACCCATTAGCATCTGCTTTTATCTGCATTTTCAAGTCATCTAATGAATTAAATTTTCTTTCAGGTCTCACAAATTTATAAAATTCAATTTCCAACACCCTACCATATAAATCACCTGAATAACCCAAAAAACAGGTTTCAACATTAACAGCATTATTATCATCTATTGTAGGTTTCTTACCAACATTTGTCACGCCCTTATATACAATCCCATCTATCACAGCTTTGGTATAATAAACACCACAAGGCGGAAGTAACTTTTTTTCTTCCGGTGTAATATTTGCAGTAGGAAAACCTAAATTCCTTCCTATCTGCCTTCCTTTAACCACTTGTCCGATAACTGTATATGTATATCCAAGCAATTCATTTACCAACTCAATTTGCCCATTTTTGGCAGCTTCTCTTATCCTTGTACTACTTATATCAACATTTTCATACTTGAGTTTATCTAATACAATAACTTCATATCCATATTCTTTTTCAAATTTTTTAAGAAGTTCAACATCACCTTCACGATTTTTACCAAAGCGAAAATCTGTCCCACAAACAATCTTCTTTGCTCCAATTTTATCAATAATTATATTTTTTAGAAATTCTTCTGCTCTTGTATTTAAAACTTCTTCATCACATGGATATTCAATATAAAAATCAATTCCTCTATTTTCAAGAAATTTTTCCTTTTCTTTTGGTGTCAATATATAATCCGACTCTTCCAATCCAAGAATTTCTTTCGGTGCCTTCTTAAATGTAAATAATACAGAAGAAAGACCTTCATCCTTCAACTGCACCATTTTACTAACCAATGTCTGATGACCTTTGTGAAGACCATCAAACTTTCCTATTGTAAGAACTGTATCTTTAAGTTTTTCAAATTCTTTTTCTGAAATAATCTTCATTATGCCTCCGTTAACTTAAAAACATTTTTACAACCTTAAAAATATTTTCGCTCTGACTATAAACATACACTCCAACAAAATTTCCATTTGTATCATGTAATTTTATATTTTCCATATCAGTTAATTTCAATTCTTTAAAACCTTTTATATAATTGCCTTTCAAAGAATTACCATTATATAAAAATCTTTCATAATCAGCCTTTATAAATCCATCCTTATATTGTTTAAAAGCTTCTGTAACAGGCATTATATAATCTTTAATTTTTTCAGGTTCATTGTGAATAATATCGCTTACCTCATCCAACTTCAACGCATTAGAAATATCAAAATGTCCCACCTTGGTTCTTTTTAAACTCTCCATTGCTGCACCTACTAAAAGCTTTTTACCAATATCATTACATAAAGTTCTTATGTATGTTCCTTTTGAACAATCAACCGTCATATATATTCTAGGAAATTCAATTCTAATATCTGATATTTCATTTATTACAACAGGTCTTGCCTTAACTTCAATTTCTATGCCTTCTCTGGCCAATTCGTATAGTTTCCGGCCATTAACCTTAATTGCACTATACATAGGCGGAGTTTGCATATAATCACCTTCAAAGCTTTTAATCACTTCAATAATTTGTTCATCTGTAAAATTCTCTCTTAAAACCTCATTTTCCTCAAGTATTTTACCAGACATATCCTGAGTA
>CAZESO010000306.1:0-1778 GCA_964515325.1 uncultured Roseburia sp.
ATTTTATATTTTTGTTGTTCAATAATAAACCCCATTTCTACCAAATAAAAATATACATTATTTATATCAATATATCAGTAATAAATCTACAAAAAAAGAACGACTCTTTACAAAATCGTTCTTCATTCACTCTATATTTAATACCTTCTCCATTTACCAAGTCCCCACTTGGTGTATTAAATAAGTTTATTTAACTTTCGCACAGACATTATATTACCATATACGCTAATAATATACTATTATCAATAAAACAGAATTTTCACTCAATAATTTGTGCAATTTGCACAAATATAAATTTGCTTTTCTAGTTTTTTAGTCAAAATTAAGCAATGGTAACTATTACTTAATCTCTGAATATACTACTTTTAATTAATATTATTTTGAATGGACACTTTATGACTGAAAACGCTATAGCATATATTTATGGTAACAGTTCACACCCTAATCTTCGCGGTCAGATATGTTTTTGCCATACATTAAACGATGGAATAATCATAACCGCTGAAATCTTCGGACTCCCTGATGAAACTTCCGGTTCAGATTTTTTCGGTATGCATATTCACGAATTTGGAAATTGCAGTGACAACTTTTCTATGACAGGCAGCCACTATAATCCTGAAAACAAATTACATCCAATGCATGCCGGAGACTTGCCACCACTACTTTCAAACGAAGGCTACGCATGGATGTCTGTTTTCGATAAACGATTTACAATTGAAGATATTATTGGCAAATCAATTGTAATCCATAATATGCGGGATGATTTCACAAGTCAGCCTGCTGGAGATTCCGGCGAAAAGATTGGGTGCGGGGTTATTGAACGCATCTTATAACACTCAATTCTTCCAGCCATGTGTTGCCGTTAGGGCGCTTAACGGATAGAGGTGTAATCATGCACGAGTGGGCGTTGATGATATTATCAGCGCTCTCTTGTTGTATATTCCCCCCTGTTGTCTCAGACAAAAGAAAGCGTGCAGTTTCACTAATAACATAATACTCTTCATCCACTTTTCCCAAATACAGCATTATATGTCCCTCAAAATATAGCAGACTTCCCGTAGGCACTTTATCTAATATTTCTTTCTTTTCTTCATCCCTTAATCCTTCAATTTCATATCCATCAAATGGCATTTCTGCCTGTGCCGCTGAATTTCTGGCAAATTCAAATCCAAACAGACCATAAATTTCCATTACATATTGTGAACAGTCACGAGCATTATACATACCACCCCAGCCATATCTGTCACCATTCATTTTAAACATCTGATTAATAAGATTTTCCATTGTATATGGAAGATAACCTACATGTACATCACGCGACACAGGCACAAATCCATACTCATATTCAAGCATCCCATATTCATCCCGCACAGGCACTTTCACTATATAACATTCATATGGAACTCTTACATTTTCTCCTATCAGATAATCCTCATATTCTACAAGCTCTAACTTTGTTCCCATATACAAAATCAGTTCTGAAGCAGCCGGGTGTTCTATGTCCACCTCAAGAATTTCCTTATCACCTGTCACTAAAAGAAAATTTTCCGGATTCATATTCGCCTGCCAATGCTGATAATTTTCGCACAATGCCACATTTTCCTTACCAATCCATCCTTCACAATATTTACACTTAATGTAATACCACAAACCATCTTCACTTTCATCAACCACCACTACTGGCTCATTCATCAAAATGCTACTAACCTGCAACTCACAAAAATATTTACTGTCAGACTCCGGCGGATGTATTTCATTAGTCGGTTCCTTGCGAATAC
>CAZESO010000306.1:1788-2833 GCA_964515325.1 uncultured Roseburia sp.
ATAACCATATTGATTATCATTTGAAACAGTATTACCTTCCCAAAAGTCAATACTTCCAAATTGCTCGTTCCACAAATCAATCTCCAGCTTCGACATTATTATTTCACCAGGATTCTTCTGCTTAGAAATCCAATAATCCGCTGATAGCATTTCAATAGAAACATTGTCCGCTGTTCGAATGAAATTTTCGCTTTCTGATTGATTTGTATTTTGTGGTATCTCTGTTTTTTTATTAATTTTAAATGTTTTTACGTAAAATATTATTGTCACCATAACTATCATTAGCGCAAATACAATAATTATATATTTTTTTCTCATTTTCCATTGCCATCTTTCCAAATTTTTTCGTATATGATAATATATAATCATTATTCAAAAATATGCAGAAACCCTACATTTTACAACAATGTCAAAAGGATTTGACACGCCCTAAAAGCCCTATGTAAAAGTACTTTGATAGCGGATTTTTTCAAAATGTCATATGATGACTTCAGGTTCAAACGAACCCGAAGAGATATAGATAAGAAAGCGAGAAATGAAATGGAACTTAGTAAGCAAATCAAAAAACAAAGAACTGCTATGAATCTTTCCCAGGAAGAGCTGGCAGAAAAAGTTTATGTATCGAGACAGACTATTTCTAACTGGGAAACTGAGAAAAGTTATCCGGATATTCACAGCCTGCTGCTCCTTAGCTCATTATTTGACATATCTCTTGATCAATTAATAAAAGGAGATATTGACATTATGAAAGAAGAAATCAGAGAATCAGAAATCAACAAATTCAACCATTACAGCGGCATATTTGGAATCCTTTTCATAGTATTCCTTATATCATGTGTACCTCTTGTATGGTTCTTTAAAGTATATGGGGTTTTGATAAGCATAGCTGTTTATGTGGCGACTCTGTATTTTGGGTTTAAAGTCGAAAAGCTTAAAAAAGAAAACAATATCAGCACTTACAAGGAAATTGTTGCATTTACTGAGGGCAAGAAATTAGATGAAATACAGAAACAACAGGAACTCGCAAAAAGACCTTATCAAAATG
>CAZESO010000307.1:0-2811 GCA_964515325.1 uncultured Roseburia sp.
TTTTTCAACACAAGTCTTAAGACTGATTGCTTCATAGATATCTTCTTCGAATACCGGACTAATAGCCTTATATTCGTCCAAAGTCATATCATCAAGAGCGATTCCCTTGCTTTCGCAGAAGAGAACCAACTGTCCTACAATACCGTGAGCATCTCTGAAAGGAACATTCTTCTTAACAAGGTAGTCAGCTGCGTCTGTAGCATTTGTGAAGCCGTTCTTTGCGCTGATTTCCATATTGTCTTTATTAAATGTCATTGTATCAATCATACCTGTGAAAAGCTTGATACAACCCTTTGTTGTGTCGATAGCATCAAAAGTAAATTCCTTATCTTCCTGCATATCCTTATTGTATGCGAGTGGAAGGCCCTTCATAGTTGTAAGGAGAGAAATTAATGCGCCGTATACACGACCTGTTTTACCACGAACAAGCTCTGCAATATCAGGATTTTTCTTCTGTGGCATAATTGAGCTTCCTGTGCTGTATGAGTCATCAATGTTTACAAATCTGTATTCATTTGTATTCCAGATAATGATTTCTTCTGAAAATCTGCTTAAATGCATCATAATTGTTGACATTGCACTTAATAATTCGATGAGATAATCTCTGTCTGAAACAGAATCCATTGAGTTAAGTGTTGGTCCGTTAAATCCGAGTAATGAAGCTGTAAGCTCTCTATCGAGCGGGTATGTAGTACCTGCTAAAGCACCTGAACCGATAGGAGAGTAGTTCATTCTGTCATAAATGTCTGCTAAACGACCTCTGTCACGCTTGAACATTTCAAAGTAAGCTCCAAAATGATGAGCAAGAGTGATAGGCTGAGCCTTCTGTAAATGTGTAAATCCCGGCATATATGTGTCAAGATTTTCTGACATAATTCTGTGGATTACTTTAAGCAAATCCTTAAGTAATTCGTCAAGCTCTGTAACCTGATTTCTTGTGTAAAGCTTCATATCAAGAGCAACCTGGTCGTTTCTGCTACGACCTGTGTGAAGTCTCTTTCCTGCCTCACCAATTCTCTGAATAAGATTAGCTTCAACAAATGAATGGATATCTTCATGTTCTGTTGTAATCTCAAGAGTTCCGTTAGTGATATCCTCTTTAATGGATTTTAAACCATCGATGATAGCTGATTTATCTTCGTCTGAAATGATACCCTGCGCAGCAAGCATTGTTACATGAGCAATACTGCCTTCGATATCCTCATTATAAAATTTCTGGTCAAATGATAATGATTCATTAAAATTATGTACGAGTTGATTAGTTTCTTTTGTGAAACGTCCGCCCCAAAGTTTCATATGTTTAAATTCCTTTCGTTGTGTTATACTATTCAAGATAATAGAAATATTAATGAATAGTCGGTAGTATTATAGCAGAATATTTTAAGAGGTACAAGTATGAATGTTTATTATATTGGTCATAGTGGGTTTGTGGTTGAACTGGAGAAAAATGTATTGGTATTTGATTATTATACAGGGGCAATTCCGAAGTTTGATAAGAATAAAAATGTATATGTGTTCGTAAGTCATAAGCATTTCGACCATTTTAATAAAGTGATTTTCAATTTATTTGAAGATTACAAGGTGCACTATGTGTTAGCAAAAGGTTGTAGGATGAATGAAAAATATTTGGAAAGATTGGGCTTGCCAATTGATTTAAATGATAAAATCACATATATGCGCAAGGATGAGAGTGTACAGATTGGAGATTTGTTTATTGAAACGACTGGGTCTACTGATACCGGTGTTGCATATATGGTAAATGTTGAAGAAAAGGATATTTATCATGCAGGTGACAATGGAATGTGGCTTTGGCCTGAGTGTGATGAAGCTATTAAGCTCAAGATGGAAAAAATGTATAAAGATATAATTGATGGAATGGGAGAGAGACATTTTGATGTAGCATTTGTTCCAGCGGATCCGAAACTACTAGAAAATGCCCCAAAAGGCTTGAAATATTTCCTTGAAAAGATTAAAGTGGATAGTGTTTATGCTATGCATATGTGGGATCAGTGGGATAGATTTGGTGAGATAATAAATAGTGATGAATTAGCTGAGTTTAGAGACTGTCTTGTGGATTATAGAACGGAGGAAAAATGAAAAGAATAGTAAAACTTATGATGATTATGTGCTTTACCATTTTAGGTAGTGGTGCTGTTTGGGCGGAGGATGAAGTAGGGTACGAATATGGTGATGATGGAATTGTAAATGAGAGCTTGGAACTTGAAATTGCAGCAGAAGCTGGAAAAAATTACTCTGTTACAGTTGATTTTACAGGAATGTCTGATGAAGTGACAAAATTAAGTTTGGGATATGATATGGTAACCAATGACCAAATGGTTCCGGTTGTGGATGGTAGTGATGACAGAAGTGGAATTATGGATGAAAGTGTTATTGCAGGAACAACACAGTCTAGAACATTTGGTGTGGCAGCAGTAAATGACAAAATCGTTATTAAGGCTACTGGAAATGGTAAGATTGAAAAAATAACAGTAAAGCCTTATGAAGTGGAGAAGGCTGAACAGACAGTAATATTTACAATTGGTGATTCTCTTGTTCAAACATATTCAGATTACTATGCACCTCAAACAGGTTGGGGACAAACTTTGCAGGATTATTTTGATTCAAGTAAGGTAGTAGTTAAGAACCATGCTCTTGGTGGAAGAAGTTCAGGAAGCTTTATGCGAGAAGGAAGACTTAACGAAGTTCTTTTAAATATAAAGGAAGGCGATTATGTATTAATTGAGTTCGGTCATAATGATGCTTCACAAGATAAGGAAGATAGATATACATCTGTGGAGGATTACAAGATTT
>CAZESO010000308.1:0-2776 GCA_964515325.1 uncultured Roseburia sp.
ATTGTTAAAGACGAGTATTTGCGAGTGTATTCTTTTGAAAATGAAATTGAAAAATATTTAAGTTATATGAGAACAAAGGTTTTTGTGCTTAATAAGGATTTCATGATATTTCAGAATGAATTTTTAAGAGCTAATCTTACAGAAGATTTTGAAGGTTACGTTGATTTTGAATTACAATTATACAGTGTGATTGAAGATAAGATATATAAAGTAATTGATGAGAATTTAAATAATAATGGTATTAATGATATTGTTTGTCTTCAGGATAATATTTGTGCAATAAAGACAGGTTTTTCTTTGCTTGAAGAAGAAAGATATAATAAGCTTGCCAAAAATGAAGTTTCTGTAGAAGGAGTAAGTATTGTTAATATCTTACAGCTTGTGTCGGACATGATGATAATGAAGCAGTCTATTGTACTTGATGCAATCGACCAGACTTACTATGATGCAACCATTCCTTATATTGAAAAAATAGGAGATTTTCTTATTTATTCAAAGGTTAATTTTGAAAAGAGAGAAGAAGAAATAATTTTCTATAATTTTGATAAAAAAGAATCTAAAATATGTATAAATACTAATATTTATTCAAAAAGTGATTTGGGAAATCATCTTATAATTGGTGGTTATCCGTATATTATGCATAATACATCAAAAGGCATTGAGTTATATAATATTGAAAAGAACAAAGTTGATGTCACTTTTGATGAAGGTATGGTAGTTGAAGCGGTTAGAAATGATTTTGTAGTTGTATCACAGAAGAAGAAAGGTATCCTTGGCGGTGAAAAGAGATATATTATGGTTTACAAATATCCGCTTATGAATATGGTTCACAAAGAAAAAGGAACATACAAAGGATGTCTGGCAGGTAATTATGATGAAATATTTATCTTATTGGCAGACAGTAAAGGTGAAGAAGGGAACGAATAATGGCTGATTTAAATATTGATAGAATTAATGAATTGTACAGAAAATCAAAGGATGTAGGTCTTACAGAGGATGAGAAAGCCGAACAAGCAATGCTTAGAAAGGCTTATATTGAAGCATTTCATAATAATATGAGAGGCACTTTGGATAATCTTAAGATTCAGAATCCGGATGGAACAATTGAAGAAGTAAAGAATAGAAGAAAAAAGTAGAAAAGTAAAATGGATAAGTCAAAGATTAGAAAAGAGATATTTGCATATAGAAAAACATTAAGTGATTCGTTTGTTGCAGATAATAGTAAAAAAATATTTGAAAAAATCATAGAAACTGACTGGTATAAAGAGGCAGAGGGGATATTCTTGTATGCATCTTACAATAATGAAGTGGATACGAAATGGATAATGGAATATTCTCTTTTGTCCGGGAAAATTGTATGTATGCCAAAGGTCAGCGTAGAAGATGAAAATTTATGTAAAATGAACTTTTATAAAATTTCATCTTTTTCTGATTTTATGGAAGGGTATAAAGGGATACCTGAGCCTATAGATGGATTAACCAATTTTGACCATTTTACAGAAAATAGCATAATTATTATTCCAATGGTTGCATTTGATGAAAAAAGAAGTAGAATAGGATATGGCAAGGGCTTTTATGACAGATATTTAAGTAGTCACAATTTCAAGAAAGTCATTGGAGTAGCCTTTGAAGGACAAAAAGTTTCAGGAATAGAAAAAAATCAGTTTGATATTAATCCTGAAATTATATATACTGAGATAGATGTTTATTAAGAAAGGAAAAGAACAAATGGAAAATTTAGAAATTCTTGGGTTAAACGCATGCGGTGCGAAGCAGAGCTTATTAAAGCTTGATACAAATAAGAAAAATGAAGTGCTTTTAGCTGTAGCTAAAGCTTTAAGAGATAATGCAGAATATATTATTAAAGAAAATGCAAAGGATATTGAAAATGGTAAGGCTAACAATATGAAGGCCGGACTTCTCGACAGACTTTTACTTGATGAAGGTCGTATAGATGGTATGGCTGTTGGTATTGAGAAGGTTGTGTTATTAGATGATCCAATTGGTGAAGTTACAAGTATGACTAAACGCCCAAATGGTATGACTATCGGAAAGAAGAGAGTTCCACTTGGTGTTGTTGGAATCATTTATGAAGCAAGACCAAATGTTACATCTGATGCGTTTGCATTGTGCTTTAAGACAAGTAATGCGGTAATATTAAAGGGTGGTTCTGATGCCATTAATTCAAATATTGCCATTGTAAAGGTTATCCGTGATGCATTAAAAGCCAATGGTATCAATGAAAACGCAGTAATTCTCATTGAAGATACAAACAGAGAGACAACTAAGGCGTTTATGAAGATGAATAAATATGTGGATGTACTTATTCCTAGAGGAAGTGCATCACTTATTAAGGCGACTGTCGAGAATAGTACAATTCCTGTAATTGAAACAGGTACAGGTAATTGTCATCTTTTTGTTGATGAATCAGCTGACCTTGATATGGCGTTAAATATTCTTATAAATGCTAAGACTCAGCGTGTTGGCGTATGTAATGCTTGTGAGTCATTAGTGGTGCATAAATCAGTTGTAAATGAGTTTTTGCCAAAAGCAGTTGGGGCACTTAAAAAACACAATGTTGAAGTTCGTGGCGATAAGGCTGCTATGGAGGCTTGTGCTGATATAGATGTTGAAGCAACAGAAGAAGATTTCTATACAGAGTATCTTGATTATATCATTTCAGTTAAGACTGTAAATGATATTGATGAAGCTATCATGCATATTAATGAGCATAACACAAAGCATAGTGAATGTATTGTTACAAATGATTACAATA
>CAZESO010000309.1:0-2746 GCA_964515325.1 uncultured Roseburia sp.
CAACTATCTCCAATCACCTATATGGAATCTGAATATTAGAAAACAGGTAAAACTTCATACAGATATGACATATGCCTTAACCAAAGAAGATGTAGAAAAAATGTCAGTAGAAGAGATATATGAGAAGATAAGCAAATTGCTTGAATATGATGAATATGCGTGGCAACGAGAACAAAAAATGGCTATTACATATAAAAAGCGAGCAGAAGGATTACATATGCCATTATATCAATGTAAATGCTGTAAAGAAGAATTTACAATGGATAGCAAGGAACATAAGATTTTCTGTAAAAAATGTAATACAGTATATGAGATGGATGAGTACGGTACATTGAAAAATGGTCAGGAAGAATGTTACATTCCTGATTGGTATGAATGGCAGAGAGAACAGGTAAAAGCGGAAATTGATGCTCATAAATATAATCTGGATTGTAAAGTGGAAGTACAGGCGTTGCCAAATGCTAAGAATTTTATTGATTGTGGAGTAGGACATTTGATTCACAATGAAGACGGATTTAAACTTACATTTAACGATTATCTTGTGGGAAAAGAGAATATTTTAACATGGACACCTGCAAGCTGTTACTCAATTCACACAGAATATAATTATCGTGGAAAGGGACAATGTGTAACGCTGTCAACATTGGATAATACATATTTCTTATTTCCCTTAGAAGAGGGCTTTAATGCTACCAAGATACAGTTTGCTACAGAATATTTATATGAGAAAAGCAGGTAGTATGAAGATTAAGATTGAAACATTAGGAGACAAATAATGAGCAAAATTTTAATAGTAGAAGATGATACAAATATCAACAATATGATATGCGAAATATTAAGCAAAAAAGATTATGAATGCATTCAGGCGTTTTCGGGAACAGAAGGCTTGCTATATGCAAATTCAGAGGATATATTATTGGTGATTATGGATTTGATGTTGCCCGGAATGTCGGGAGAGGAGCTTTTGGGAAAGATAAAGGCAAGTAAAAATGTTCCTGTTATTGTAATATCTGCAAAGGATTCTCTTGATAGTAAAATCGAGTTACTGACAGCCGGGGCAGAGGACTATCTGACAAAACCATTTGAATTGGAGGAGCTTGTGGCAAGGGTTGGTGTACAGATACGAAGATTTTCAGGTGAAAGTAAAACTGCCATAAAGAAATTAAAGCATAAAGAATTAGAGCTTGATGAGGAAAGTTTTTCGGCAATAGTAAAGGGTGTCAGCCTGTCATTAACTAAGCAGGAATATAAGATTTTAGAATTATTTTTGCTTCATCCAAACCGTGCATTTTCTAAGCAGGAAATATATGATTATGCATGGGATGATGTATATATAGGTGAGGATAAAACCATAAATGTACATATTAGTAATATTCGTAAAAAGATAAAGAATATTACTGATGAGGAGTATATCGAAACTATGTGGGGAATAGGTTTTAAGCTTGCGAAGTAATCTTTAACTTTTCTTTAACTTTACTTTGCGATTTATTAGTAATTGCATTGTATGATAAATGTGAAAAGTAAAGGAGGTTAACACATGGAATACTTATTATCAACCAATAATCTGACAAAGATATATGGGAAACAACGAGCTGTAGATAAAGTAAATATTCACATAAGAAAAGGTGATATATACGGACTTATCGGCAAAAATGGAGCAGGAAAGACAACTATACTTAGAATGTTAGGCGGTTTGGCAAAGGTTAGTGAGGGTGAATATTCACTTTATGGTTATACGGGAAGTGACATCAAAAAGGTACAGTCAAGAATAGGAATATTAATTGAAGACCCGGGAGTATATCCTAATATGTCTGCTTATGAGAATCTTAAGATTAAGTGCATAGCTGCGGGAGTTAAGGATAAAGGGATAATCAATGAATTGTTGAATACTGTAGGCTTAGGTGATGTTGGTAAAAAGCGGGTAAAGAATTTTTCACTTGGTATGAAGCAGCGTTTGGGTATAGCACTTGCCTTGGTGGGAAATCCTGATTTAGTTATATTAGATGAGCCTATCAATGGTTTGGACCCACAGGGAATTGCTGAAATAAGAGAAACTATAGAAAAGTTAAACCGTGAAAAAGGTATAACATTTATTATATCCAGTCATATTTTAGAAGAATTATCCAAAATAGCTACAAATTATGGTATCATTCATAAAGGTGTGTTGGTAAAGGAATTAACAAAAGAGCAGTTGTGGGAAAACTGTGGAGAGTATATTGAGATACACACAGAGGATGTTAAGCAGGCATGTACTGTAATTGAGAAATTAAATATAAAGAATTATAAGGTTATTGATGCAGGGACATTACACATTTTTGAACGACTTGAAGAAAGTGCAGATATAACATATGCCTTATCTACTAATAAAGTTAGAATTAAAGAAATTGCTGTGAAAAATGTAGCATTAGAAGAATATTTCTTGAAATTAACAGGAGGTGAGGCAAATGTATAATTTGATAAAGATGGATTTATATAGATTGTTAAAAACTAAATCAACATTCGTAATGGTGTTTGTAGTAATGGCAATGACCATATTTACTGTATGGATGACTAAAATGGATATTGATATGATGAAAGAAGATAGTCAATTATCAAGTGAAGATGAAATAGGACCTACTACCGAAGCAATAGATGTTGAAGGTGATTCTGTTGCTATAAATATTGGAATATTTTCAGAGACAAAGGATGAATGGACAAATGAAAATATTGAATTGCCAACTTCGTTTGTAGAGTTTTCGAGATATGC
>CAZESO010000310.1:0-2732 GCA_964515325.1 uncultured Roseburia sp.
AAGGAAGAGAATACGCTATCTGCTACAATGGAGAAATATATAACGCGGCAGAATTGAAAAGCGCTCTAAGTCTTGCAGGATATGAGTTTGAAACAACAACGGACACAGAGGTGATATTGTATGCTTACATACATTATGGAGTTGAATTTGTTAATAAGTTAAATGGAATTTACGCCTTTGCCATATGGGATGATGCTGAAGGCAAGATGATTTTGTATAGAGACAGAGTTGGTATAAAACCACTTTTCTACGGATTTACTGATGACAATACTTTGATTTTTGGTTCTGAAATAAAAGCATTGTTTAAATATCCTGAATTTAAGCCGGAAGTGGATATTAACGGATTGAGAGAAATATTTGGTATTGGACCTGCGAGAACATCGGGAAATGGTGTTTTTAAGAATGTGAATGAAGTAATTCCGGGACATTTTATGATGTTCACAAAAAATAAACAATTTAATGATATAACATATTGGGATTTGGTTGCAAAGGAACATGAGGATTCTTATGAAGATACAGTTGATGCAGTGAAATATCTTGTTACGGATGCGATTGAAAGACAGATGGTATCAGATGTTCCTGTGTGTAGTTTTTTGTCAGGTGGAATTGATTCAAGTATTGTGACAGCAGTTGCACAAAAATATATGGATATGAAAGGAAAGAAATTAAATACATTTTCATTTGATTATGATGATAATGACAAATATTTTCAGTCTAATTCATTTCAACCGGAACGAGATAAACCATATGTTGACATAATGGTGGATGCTTATGGAACTAATCACACATATTTGGAATGTACCCAAAAACAGCTTTTTGACAATCTGTGTACAGCTGTTATTGCCAAAGATTTACCTTGCATGGCAGATGTTGAAAGTTCATTATTATATTTTTGTTCAGAAGTGAAGAAATATAATAAAGTGGCTCTTACTGGAGAGTGTGCAGATGAGATTTTTGGAGGTTATCCATGGTTTTACAGGGAAGCTTTATTTAATACAGATGGATTTCCGTGGTCAAATGATATGAATGCAAGATGTGCATTGTTAAATGATGATTTTATAAAAGAATTAAATCTTTCAGAATATGTGAGAATAAGGTATGAGGAGTCATGTGCAAAGGTTATGCACCTTGACACAGAAAACGATGTTGAGTATAAAAGAAGACAGGTTGCATATCTTAATATAAAATGGTTTATGCAGACATTGCTTGACAGAATGGATAGAACAAGTATGTATTCTGGTCTTGAAGCAAGAGTTCCGTTTGCAGATCATAGAATCATTGAGTATGTTTACAATGTACCATGGGATATGAAATATAGGAATGGTATAGAAAAGTGGTTGCTTAGAGAAGCCATGAAGGATGTGTTACCGGAAGAATTGTTACTCAGAAAGAAGAGTCCTTATCCTAAAACATATAATCCGGCTTATGAAAAGCTTTTAGCTGACAGACTAAAGCTGATTATTGATAATCCAAATGCCAAAATACAGCCAATTATTGATAAAGACAAGGTGTTAAAGTTCGTTGAAAAGCCGGCAGAGTATGGAAGACCTTGGTTTGGTCAGCTGATGGCTGCGCCACAGATGATGGCATACCTTATTCAAGTTGATTTTTGGCTTGAAAAATATAGTATATCGTTGTAAAATCTAATGATAGAAGATACAGTTAAGGAGAATTTGAAATGAGTACGATTTTAAACAATAACACAGAGAAAAAAAGTTTTTTCAAGGACAATAAGTTCGCAATAATAATAACAGCAATTGTCGTAGTTGTAATAGCAGCTATCATTATACTTGTTGTAGGTGATAAAGAAGAAAAAGTAGACACACCTGAATTTGAAAGTCAATATACTGAAGTTAAAGCGGGTGCAACAGTTGCAGAGATTGTTATAAAAGATTATGGTACAGTTAAGATTCAGTTGTTTGAAGACAAAGCACCAAAGGCGTGTGAGAACTTTATAACACATGCAAAAGACGGCTATTATGATGGATTGACATTCCATAGAGTTATTTCTGATTTCATGATTCAGGGCGGAGATCCTGAAGGTACAGGTTCTGGCGGTGAAAGTATTTGGGGTGAGCCTTTTGAAGACGAAATTACAAATGACTTAATGCCACTTAGAGGAGCCCTTTGCATGGCTAATGCCGGTGAAAATACAAATGGTTCCCAGTTCTTTATTGTGCAGACAACATCTTACAGAATTGAAGATGTAATGACACTTAGAAGTTCAGGTGTGGATAGTAAGCTTGTAGACTACTATAAAGAAGTTGGTGGTGCAGGATGGCTTTGGGGTGCACATACAGTATTCGGACAGGTGTTTGAGGGTATGGATGTAATTGATAAGATTGCGGCAGTGGAAACAGATAGTAATGATATGCCTAATGAAGATGTAATAATTGAAACAATTAATATATATCAGTATGAAGAATAATGAAGGATAAAGTATGATAAAAGAAAAGTATGCTGTAGATGGATTTGTTTTTGAGACTGAAGCTGAATATAATGAAGCACTCAATGAGAAAAAGGGTGTTGATTATATGAGAAGCAGAACCAATCTTAACAATATTCAAAGTGTAAAAGAGGTTTATGAAAAAGTTCTCGAAAAAAACATATTTAAAACACCAATTGGATACAATTTTATGAAAGAATTACAAGATATACTTATAAAGAGTAATCTTATTGACAATGATGAGATTAAGAATATTAAAGTTGAAAAAAAAGGTGATAAGAAGGTA
>CAZESO010000311.1:0-2716 GCA_964515325.1 uncultured Roseburia sp.
TATATTATGCAACTATGTCAGAAGAAATCAACGAATTACATTATGTTGACAGTAATATGAAAGACACAAAGATAGATGATGTTGAATTTTATTGGTCTTTAAATGTAGTTGGAAACAATTGTTGTTATGTTGAAACAGATGAAAGCTTTTTTGTGATAGATAAGAAAGAAATAACAGAAATAGAACAGGAAGGTGCTTTGTTTTATGACTATTCAACTGAAAAAGCATATTGGAAGGATGATAATAAGGTATATGCTTTAGAAGGTGAAAAAATGAAAGCATTAAAAGGTCAGTACGAATATATTTCAGATTATCAGACATTGTATTAATGAAAGACGAGGTTGAATATGCTTTATACATATCCAGATTATTATGATAAATTTGAGTGTATTGCAGACAAATGTCAGGAATATATTGATAATGGTATTATTTTTGGTTTAAATGATGTGATTTATGATTATGAGAATAATCTAAATGATTACTTGCAAAATAGCTGTGATAATATAGTTTTTGACTATGAGGCTTCATTAGAAAGATTCAGAAAGCTTTATGAACTGGAAATTTTAAAAGAATTATGGGCTGATATGACAGATGAAGCGGCACAAATAGTATATGGCGATGGTGAAGAAAGCTATAATTTGCTTCATGAAAATTTTGAAAAATGGCTTGATGAAAATGTTGAGGAACATAGTATTATTTGGGAGCAAATATTGGTGTATTTTATCTCCACATATTTTTGCGGTGCTATATATGATGGAAATGTATATGGTAAGGTGGAAATGGCAGTAACAAGCCTTGTATGCATATATGAAATGTTAATGGCTCGTTGGGAAAAGAATGACAGACAATTAAGCTTTGAAGATATAGTGTTTGTAACATATATGTATTCAAGAGAGTTAGAACATTCAGATGTGAATTTGGATATTATGGAATAAAAATGTAAGGGGAGCAGATGCTCCCTTTACTATTTTCCTTCGTTTAAAATAGTCCATTGATTATTAGTATTATCATTTCTATATAATGTCATCCATCTTGTATTAGGATACACATTGCCACTCCAAACAGCTTCTGTTTCGAGAATAATCATATATCCTGGAACATAATTATTAGCTTCTATTTGGTAATGCCATATATTATAATCCATACAAAGAGTTATACTAATTATTTCTTCATAAGTAGGAGTGTTATAATATTCTTTAGCTACCTCTATGGCTGAATTAATATCAGATTCAGTTAATTCATTAATATAAGAATCAACATCAATGCCATTATAAGGCTCAAAAGTATATATTTTATCATCTAATTTTAGATGAAGAGAATTTACTATTTCAATTTCTAATTCATCATAATCATTTTGAGCATAAATAATGCAATCCTTTATAGTATATTCATATTCGATTGGTGATGATGATGCCCAAGGACTTCCATATTTTATTGTATCCTCGCTGATTTCCAATTGCATAGTAAGTCCTGAACCATATTCAGTGGATTCGTATAGATTATATAATCCGTAGGTTAGTTCGTTATCTTTAGTGGCTTCTATATCTTTTGTATCTTCCGACTGATGAGTTTTATCATCAATGTTATTTTCATTCTTATTATCTGTAAGACAAATAACAGAAAGAATAATTATAAGTATTACTGAAATGCTTGTTGCAAATACTGATAGCTTATGAGACTTTAATGAAAACTTAATTCGTTCCTTTGTATTGTTCTCACTAAAGGCTACAGGCGAAAATATGTATTTACGGTTATTTCCTGCAAAAGCAAGTAATGCGCTACAATAACATTTTCTGGTTTCTATACTGGCATTTTTTAGTATGGCTTCATCACAACGCAATTCCATATCTTTTTGGAAGAAATAGTATGCAATCCAAACCATTGGACAGAACCAGTAAATGGCTAAAAGTAAAAATGCTAAAAGTTTAAACAAATAATCTCTTTTTTGAATATGATATTGTTCGTGTTGTAGTATTAAATCAAGACTTGTACCTTTTATTCCATAAGGTAAATAAATTTGTGGTTTTATAATGCCAAATACAAAAGGTGCACTAATATTTTCACAATAATATGCATTAGCTGGACAATCTGTATCAAGTACAAGAGTGGCAAAGTTTAGTTTTTTCATAAGTGAAATATATGAAAAAACAAAATATAATACAAATATTCCTATACCCGAAAGCCATAAAACAACACTCCATTGTGGTAAGTTAAGTACATATCCAAAAACTGATAACGAAAAAGTTGTATTAGTGTTAAAAACAGTAGTTGAACTTTCTTCCGTTCCAGTATCTACTATAATATTAGTATTAGTTAAAGTGTTTGTATTGGTATGAGTTATAGTATCAAAATTGGTGTCAGATGCATCCGATGAGAAAACTCTCCCATCTGTAATGTTGTTTTGAGTAAATAAATTAAAAATACTAAAATTTGATGGTAATGTTGCAGGAATAATTAAGCGGATGGCAACAATTAACCAAAGCCCATATATCAATTTACGAGAACCTTTTCTGAGCATTACTCGAAGTAAAAGTACCATTAAAATTACAATACTTGATGTTGTTGACATAATTACAATTGATTTAAATAGTTCTGTTAAAATATTCATGCTTAATCCTCCTCGTATTTATCAATCATTGCTTTAAGTTCATCGGCTTCCTTTTTACTAAGTTTTTTACCTCCAAGAAAAGCAGCGATGAATTGTGGAAGTGAGCCA
>CAZESO010000312.1:0-2656 GCA_964515325.1 uncultured Roseburia sp.
GGTAGAATAAGAGTCTCCAAAACTCCAGAGGAGGGTTCGATTCCTTCCACCCCTGTTAAAAGAGGAGCTGACGCAGTTAATCTGGTCAGCTCCTTAATTGTTATATAAGGAGGTTGTTTTTATGCGAGAAATGGAATTTAAAATGGAACGAGAAGGATTGGTGGAAGTAGGTCAGGAAGTTGAAATAACGGAAGGAAAATTGCCATCCAGTTATTATTACACATTAGAGCCTGCGGTAGCTATGTCAGCAAATTATCAGTTTAGAGAAAGATTAAAGAACAGAAATGGTGTAGTTAAAGAAATCAAAGAAACTGATAGAGGATTTTTTGTCGTGGTGGAATTTGATGAGTAATTTTATAAAAATATCTGTTAGAAATCTGGTGGAGTTTATACTGAATTCTGGTGATATTGATAATGAAAGAGTTGGCACGGATAGTATGGAAGCAATGCTTGCCGGAGGTAAGCTTCACAGAAAGATTCAAAAGAGAAAAGGAATTGAATATAGGGCGGAAGTGCAACTTAAAATGCAATTCGATTACGAAGAGTTTATTATTGAGGTTGAAGGAAGAGCTGATGGTATTATAGATGGTGAAATCTGTACTATTGATGAGATAAAGGGTGTGACAACGGATTTATCTTATATTACTGAGCCTGTGTTTGTTCATAAAGCCCAAGCTATGTGCTATGGGTATTTTTATTGTGTGCAGAAAGAGTTGGATAAAATTAACATACATATGACTTATGGAGATTTGGAAACAGAAGAACTGAAGGAGTTTGAAGAAATATTTGAGTTCTCGTATCTTGAAGTATGGTTTAAGGAAATTATTGACAAGTATTATATATGGGCTAAATATGCGTTTGAAAATGCTAATAAACGAAATGAAACAGGTAAAATCGTAGAGTTTCCATTTGAATACAGAGATGGTCAAAGAGAAATTGTTAAAAATGTATATAAAGTTATTAATATGAAGAAGGATTTATTTATACAGGCACCAACTGGTGTTGGAAAGACAATGTCGGTTATTTTTCCTTCAATTAAAGCTTTGGCATATGGTAATGGAGAAAAGCTTTTTTATCTTACAGCTAAGACCATTACGGGTACTGTTGCGGCAAAAGCGTTTGAAACTCTGAGGGAAAAGGGCTTGCATTTTAGAAATGTTTCTATTACTGCAAAGGAAAAGATGTGTATTTTGGATAAACCTGCATGTAATCCTAGAGAGTGTCCTAGGGCAAAGGGACATTTTGACAGAGTGAATGATGCTGTATTTGACATAATTAATAATGAGTTTGAGATAAGCCGAGAGAAAATATTAGAATATGCAGAAAAACACAATGTATGTCCTTTTGAAATGCAGTTGGATGTAAGTAATTGGGTGGATGGAATCATTTGCGATTATAATTATGCGTTTGACCCTAATGCCTCATTGAAAAGGTATTTTAAAGAAGGGGTTAAGGGAAAATATATACTTTTGGTAGATGAGGCTCACAATCTTGTGGATAGGGCAAGAGAAATGTATAGTGAAACCTTGATTAAAGAAGAGGTGATGGTTGCGGCTAGAATTGCGAAAAATATGAGTAAGCGTCTGCATAGTGCTCTTGATAAAGTGAATAAAGAGATGCTGGCTCTGAAAAGAGAATGCGATGGTGAATATAAAGTGATTTCGCAAATTGCAAAGTTAGAGCTTGCACTTTTAAGGCTTGATACGGTTATGACTAAGTTTCTGGATGAAAATAAAAAATTTGAAGACAGGGATGTGGTTCTGGAGTTGTATTTTAATGTCAAGAATTTCTTGTGTATTTGTGAGTGTGTGGATGATAATTATAGAATATGTACGAAATTTAGGGATAATGGTGATTTTACAGTGAATTTGATGTGTATAAATCCATCGGAAAATATGAAAAATTACAAAGAAAAAGCTGTAAGTACAATATTCTTCTCGGCAACACTTTTGCCTGTGAATTATTACAAAGAGCTCCTTAGTGGAGATGTTAATGATTATGCAATGTATATTGAATCGCCATTTGATGTGAAAAACAGATTGTTATTTATGGCTAACGATGTTACAAGTAAGTACTCAATGAGAAATGATGAACAATTCCAGAAAATTGCTGACTATATTAGAAATGTAACCAGTGCTAAACGTGGGAACTATATGGTATTCTTTCCTTCTTATTTACTTATGAACAAGGTGTACCAAATTGTGTATGAAAGTTCTTGGTCTGATGGCAGTAGATTAATAGTACAAAACAATGCTATGAAGGAGGCTGACAGAGAAGAGTTTTTAAGAGAATTTGAGAAAGAATCAGAAGAGACAATGATTGCGTTTTGTGTTATGGGTGGAATTTTCTCGGAAGGAATTGATTTGGAGAAGGATAAGCTTATAGGAAGTATTGTGGTTGGAACAGGATTGCCACAAATTTGTCCGGAACGTGAAATTATAATGAATTATTTTAATGATATGGGTAGAAATGGATTTGATTATGCCTATAGATTCCCTGGAATAAATAAAGTATTACAGGCAGCAGGAAGGGTTATAAGAACAAGTGAAGACGTTGGGGTTATAGGATTACTTGATGACAGATTTTGTCAATATGGTTATAAAACATTATTTCCAAAGGAATGGGCTGATATAAAAAGAGTAAATTTGAAGAATGT
>CAZESO010000313.1:0-2646 GCA_964515325.1 uncultured Roseburia sp.
GATAATGGTACATGGTTATAAATAATATTATAACAATATCTACAATTGCTAACTACTTTCAATTTATTATTAAGTCTGTCTTTAAGAACTTTATAAATTAAGATATTATCCTTAGCCTTAAAGTTTGTATTGCATTCTTTAATTGTTTTACTAATGCAATTAGCACTTATCATAACAGGAATATACCCATAAATATTAATTTCCATATCTGATTTAAACATTTGTTTTAAATCCTTTAAATTATGTTCATAAGAAGCTGTTAATATATTAGCACCTAATTTCTTATAATAATCATAAGAATAATTATTAAATGTATAAATATGACTATCAAATACTATATCTTTAAGATTAATAGCTTCAGATTTTAACATAAAGAAAGTTTCTAAATTTCTGAACATATAGCCTTCATAATCATTCTCAAGGTAAAACTTAATATTGTTTCTCAAGTCCTTCAAGAAAACGCTTCTTGTAATATGAGGTA
The DNA here is from genome assembly GCA_964515325.1 of uncultured Roseburia sp. Classification (GTDB taxonomy): domain Bacteria; phylum Bacillota; class Clostridia; order Lachnospirales; family Lachnospiraceae; genus SVEL01. The sequence continues at coordinate 482 of CAZESO010000313.1, forward strand.
ATGCCAAATAAGGATGCTTGCCTGCATTTCTTACTAAACAACACATTTTAATTAAATCATTATAAGAATTAAAACTCTGTTCAATATAAACTCTGTCAATTTCGGAATAATTAAGAACTTCCGTCAATTGCTCAATATTTGAAACCAACGCTGAATAGTATGTTTTTGAATTATAATTAACATTCTCAACCGGTTCAAATTCATTATATTGAGGAACTTTTCTTCTAAATGAATTGACTAAGTCTTCTTTGAAATGATTAAGTGCATCTCGCCTAATGTTATTTAAGACACCCATTGGAACAAACAAATTGTCATCAAGATTAACATGTATTTCTTCAAAGTCAAAATATTCATTACCTGTCTTAGATAACTGCTTAACAACAGAATCAGCTGTAAGCGCTTGTTTTTGTGCGATTGAAGGCTTGTCAAACTTATATGTTCCAACAAAATCTTTTAATATAATAGAAACTGAAATGTCCACATCTTCTTTTATATCAACGTAAGCTTTTAACTTTAATTTGTTTCCTGAAAACTTATCCTGTAAATATTCATTAGAAATATTGGTACTTAATGCATTATTCTTAGTTCTGTAAATATCCGTATTATATAATTCGTTAACATTCTTAATGTTTTTCTTATACAAAAATCCGGTACATTTAGAATTTTTCTTATAATCACTTCCTAAATTAAAGCTTATATATTCTTTGTTTTTGAGTCTGAACTCAAGAACATCATTTTTATTTAAATCAATAATATTATCAAAATAAATATTGTTTCCTGAAATTTTCCTGATTGTTCCAGCTTTTACGCCTAAATGATTAGGCTTCTTAGTATAAACTATATCTGACGAATTATGCTTATGGAAAAATCCTTCTGTGAATCCACCTCTATTATATATGTCTATAAGCTTATCAATATCACTTTCATCTACAGTGTACTTATCTTTACCATATTTCTCATACATATCAATATATTTACGATATATCGATGTGACTACTGCTACATATTCAGGATTCTTCATTCTTCCTTCGATTTTCAAAGAATAAACTCCTGCTTCAAAGAGTTCAGGAAGGATTTTAAGTGAACACAAATCCTTTGGACTTAAAAAATATTCCTGTTTATTATTATCCTCTAATGTGTATGGTAATCTACATGGTTGTGCGCACTTGCCTCTGTTACCGCTTCTTTGTCCAATAAGGCTACTCATAAGACATTGTCCCGAATAACAATAACACAATGCTCCATGTATAAATGTTTCTATTTCCAATCCGGTGCTTTCATAAATATTCTTAATCTCACTTAAAGACAATTCTCTAGGGGTAACCACTCTGTCGAAACCAATGTTTTTTAACTCGTTTGCAAAATTTTTACCCAGAATAGTCATTTGAGTACTTGCGTGAATATCTATATCAGGAAAATGTTTTTTCATGAAATCAAAAACACCTAAATCCTGTACAATAACAGCATCAAGTCCTGCTAAATAAAGAGGTTCAAGATATTTATATAAAGCCTTTTCTATTTCTTCATTTTTCAAAAGTGTATTAACAGTCAAATATATCCCTTTGCCATATGTGTGACAATAATCAATAGCTTCTAATAATTCTTCGTTAGAAAAGTTATTAGCAAAGGCTCTGGCACCAAACATATTTCCACCAACGTAAACAGCATCACATCCTGCGTTGACAGCAGCCTTTAAAGCTTCAAAACTGCCCGCTGGTGCTAATAATTCATATTTACTTTCTTTAATATTGTTTAAAAAATTAAACATAATTATCGATATCTCCGTTCTACAATATGCAAAAGCCGGAACAAAGTCCGGCTTTAGTTGTATTATTCGCTTACAGAAGAATTAGTTGCAGTGCTTGAAGAAGAGCGAGCTCTTCTCTTTGGTGTAGAAGCTTCTGAAAGTTCAGTTTCAAGCTTTACAATCTTCAAATTGTTTTCATTTATCATTTGATTAAGATTAGCAATCTCTTTTTCTTGAGCTTCAATCTTAATCTGAGCGCTAATTAAATCATGCTTAATATCATACAACTGCTTATCTTTGCTTTCTAAATCCTTCTCAATACTATCTGCCTGCTTTTTAGCTTTAAAATAATCATCAGCAATATTAAGCTCCAAAAGTGTTCTTTGCATATCCTGAGTAAGTCTTGAGTAATTCTCTG
>CAZESO010000314.1:0-2630 GCA_964515325.1 uncultured Roseburia sp.
GCCCTCCGCATCCGGATCAAGCGTGCCTGTATGACCAATCTTTTTCTGTTTTAATATTCCTCTTAATTTAGCTACCACATCATGAGATGTGTAGCCTTTTTCTTTATAGATATTTATAATACCATGATATAAAGTATTATTACTCATTATTACATATCCTTATTAAATCTGTTTTTCTATTTCTCTTGTAATGTTATTAATAACATCATAAACACTTCCGTTTAACATGCATCCTGCAGCCCTGATATGTCCGCCACCGCCAAAATAGCTGGCAATCTCGTTACAATCAATGTACTTTTTAGAACGAAGACTCACTTTATATTCATAAACATCTGTTTGATATATAAACATAGCAATTTCAACACCTGTTGTAAGACGCAACTGTTCAACAATGCCTCCCAAATCCTTCTGTGTTATACCAAAGAATTCCATCTCTTTTTTCGAAATGTGAGACACTATACATTTGCCTTCAAACAAAAGAATGCTCTCCATTAACGCTTTGCCAAGTACTTGATTTTGCACATAACTTCTGGCATAAAACCCTTCGTCGATTATATCTGTAATCTCAATACCCTTATCGATAAGATTCCCTGCAATTGTCATAGTTTTCTTTGATGTACTTTGATATTTAAACACACCTGAATCATGTATCATACCTGTATACAAGCTTTCTGCCGTGTTTTTACTTATCTTATCATCTTCCATCAACTCATAAGCCACTTCACAGGCTGAACTGGCGTCTGAAACCACAATATTAATATCTCCATACTTAGTATTACTTATATGGTGATCAATAACCAAAGTTTTAATATCTTTATTAAGAAGTTCTCCTGCAATTCCAATTCTCTCTCTATCTGCAGTATCAAGAATTATAAAAAGGTCGAAATCATAATCTTTAACTTCATTCTCAACATTTTCAAGACCGGCAATATATTTAAGCCCGTCACTAAAATCCTCCATATAAGCATGTACTTCTATTTCCGAAAAATTTTCCGAAATATAATTATACATACCCATTACAGAGCCTACACAGTCGCCATCAGGTCTAACATGACCTGCAATGGCAACTTTATTTACATTTTTCAAATAATCTGTAAGCTTCACCAAATCATTCCTCTTCTTTTACAACATCATCAATCAACTTAGACATATTTACACCATATTCTATTGATTCATCCTTGATAAATGTAATAGCCGGTGTGTTTCTTAAATTAATATTCTTAGCTAATGTTCTTCTAATATACCCTTCTGCACTCTTAAGACCCTTTATAGTATCATTCTTTTCCTCTTCTGTACCAAGGACACTAATATAAGCCTTGCAAAATTTAAGGTCCGGCGTAACATCCACTGCAACTACGCTTGTCATAGGATGAATTCTTGGATCCTTAATTTCATTGCGGATAATATTAGAAAGTTCATGCATAACTTCTGCATTAACTCTTACATTTTTAATACTATTCTTTCTCATTATCTTGGAACCTCAACCATAATATATGCTTCAACTGTATCTAATTCAGCAAAATCGTTAAAGCCTTCAAATACGAAACCACATTCGTAACCTGCTCTAACTTCCTTTACATCATCCTTGAATCTCTTAAGTGATGCTAAAGGTCCTTCAAAGATTACATTTCCTTCTCTCATTACACGAACATTACATCCTCTCTGGAATGTACCATCGAGTACATAAGAACCAGCAATTGTACCAACACCGGACGCTTTGAAAAGCTGTCTGATTTCTGCATGACCAATAACCTTTTCCTCAAATACCGGATCAAGCATACCCTTCATAGCAGCCTGAACATCTTCGATTGCCTGATAAATAACTCTATATAATCTTAAATCAACGCCTTCTCTATCGGCTGTATCCTTAGCTGTATTATCAGGTCTTACATTAAAACCGATAATAATTGCATTTGATGCAGATGCAAGAATAACGTCTGACTCATTAATAGCACCAACACCACCATGAATAACCTTTACTACAACTTCTTCATTTGAAAGCTTAACAAGACTTTGTTTTACAGCTTCTACAGAACCCTGTACGTCAGCCTTAACAATAATATTAAGATCTTTTACATCACCTGACTGAATCTGTCCAAACAAATCATCAAGTGACATTCTTGACTTAGCCTTTGAATTTTCAATAAGTTTTTCTTTACCTTCATTGATAAATGTTTCAGCAAAGCTTCTAGCTTCTTTTTCATTCTTTGTTGACACAAAAATATCACCAGCATTTGGTACACCATTAAGACCTAAAATTTCAACAGGCATTGATGGACCAGCCTGATTAAGTCTGATACCCTTATCGTTGTTCATTGCTCTTACTCTACCAAAGCATGAACCAACAGCAACAGTATCACCAACCTTTAATGTACCCTTCTGGATAAGTATTGTAGCAACAGGACCACGACCCTTATCAAGCTTAGCCTCAAGAACAAGACCTCTGGCCTTTCTATTAGGGTTAGCCTTTAATTCTCTCATTTCAGCTGTCAAAAGTACCATTTCAAGAAGCTGGTCGATACCTTCTTTTGTATGAGCCGATACCGGAACAAAAATTGTGCTACCGCCCCAATCTTCAGCAATAAGTTCATATTCTGAAAGTTCCTGCTTAACTCTGTCTACATTAGCAC
>CAZESO010000315.1:0-2618 GCA_964515325.1 uncultured Roseburia sp.
GTACATCATGAGTAAAAACATTAAAAGAATTATTTGCATTATTCTTCTTTTCTCATTTGTGGTTTTGTGTGCAAACAGTAATGTATATGCAGAAGAAGTAACAACAGATGTTAACACGGAAGTTGAAACTGAATTGAGTTTGGAAAGTGTGGATGATGAAGCGGGTTTGTTAGGTATTAATATATCATCTGATTCAGGTGATGTTAGTAGTGCTTTACAGATAGTGATTATTTTAACTATTATTGCGTTATGTCCATCAATTCTTATAATGTTAACATCTTTTACAAGAATACTGGTAGTGTTGCATTTTACGAGAAGTGCTCTTAATACACAGACAGCGCCTCCAAATCAAATTTTAGTTGGTTTGGCGTTGTTTTTAACATTTTTTATAATGTCACCTGTATTCAATGATATATACGAAAACGCGTATAAGCCATTTAGTGAGAATGAAATATCACAAGAAGAATTTTTTGAAGCGGCAATTGAGCCTTTAAGAGAATTTATGCTTAATCAGACTGATGAAAAAGATTTAAATACAATGTGTGATATAGCAAGAGTAGAAAATGTTGAAACTGTAGATGATATTCCGACGTCGGTACTTATACCAAGTTTTATAATAGGAGAACTTAGAACGGCGTTTTGGATAGGTTTCTTAATTTATATTCCGTTTATAGTGATTGATATGCTGGTTTCATCAGTTCTTATGTCGATGGGTATGATGATGTTGCCACCGACTACTATATCGATGCCGTTTAAGATACTGTTTTTTGTATTGGCAGATGGATGGAATTTGATAATTGTTAATCTTATGGAAACCTTTAGATTTTGATGTAGGAATGGAGGGTAAAAATGACAGAAGAAGCTGTGTTGGATATAGCTAGTGAAGCGTTATGGACAATTATAATAGTTTCGGCACCTTTGTTGATAGTATCCTTAATAGTAGGTTTGCTGGTTAGCATTTTTCAGGCTGTTACATCCATTCAGGAACAGACATTGGCGTTTATACCGAAACTTATTGCTATTTTTATCTGTTTAATGCTCTTTGGTTCTTTTATAATAAATCAAATTGTAGGATTTATGGAAGAATTGTGGGGTAGTTTTGGAGATTATATAGTATGAATGTAGAAATAACTTTTTCGCAAGCAAATTTTGAATATTATTTGTTGATATTAGTTAGGATGGCTTCGTTCATATATATAGCGCCTTTTTTTGGGCAAAGCAATGTGCCGCAAAGAGTTAAGCTTGGGTTGTCATTGTTTTTAGCATTTATTGTATATAGCATACTTCCTAAACAAGTATTACAATACGAAACGACACTTGGTTATGCGGAGCTTGTTATAAGAGAGAGTATTGCAGGTTTGCTGATAGGATTTTCGGCTTATATTTGTAATACAATTATCTTGTTTACAGGTAGAATTATTGATATGCAAATAGGTTTGGCTATGGCAAACTTATTTGATCCTGTTACTAAGAATCAAGTGAGTGTTACAGGAACGTTGTATCAATATATTTTATTGTTGTTATTAATAGCAACAGGAATGTATGGGTTTCTGCTAAGTGCAATAGTTGATTCGTATACAATTATACCAATTGGCGAAATGCAGATGACAGATAGTTTGTATCAAAGTATGATCGGATTTATTGGAAATTATTTTTTGATTGGGTTTAGAATAAATCTTCCAATATTTGCGGTTATATTAATCTTGGATTGTGCAATGGGAGTAATGACAAAAATTGCAACACAAATACATATGTTTTCTGTGGGAATGCAAATTAAAATTTTAGGTGGTTTTTTAGTTTTATTTTTGACTGTTTTCTTGCTATCGGATATAGCAAATTTTATATTTACTAATATGCAGGAAATGGTTACTGCGACAATTAGAGGTATGAGATAAAGTGGACAACAGAAATGAATTCATAAAAATGAATTTGCAGTTATTTGCAAAAGATGGACCTGGTGGTGAAAAAACAGAACCGGCAACACAAAAGAAATTAGATGATGCCAGAAAAGAAGGTCAGGTTGCAAAGAGTAAAGAGATAGTTAATTCCATAACGTTATTAGTTACATTTGTAGTTTTGAAATCTATTATAGGTTCTATGGGTGGTAATATTATAGAAGTATTTAGTTTTGTATATAATATTATTCCAACATATTCAATGAGTGCTGAAGATATGAATATTGAGGTGGTTGTAGGATTGGGAACTGAGGTAGGTTTGAAACTTGCTTTGATTATTTTGCCAATATTGGCAGTGACTTTTTTGGTGACGTTTCTGGGAGAATTGGTTCAGGTAAAGTGGAAACCAACAGCTAAACCGTTACAACCAAAGTTTTCGAAGCTTAATCCAGTAAGTGGTTTTAAAAAGATTTTTTCAACACAATCTTTGGTTAATCTTTTTAAATCCGTAGGAATTGTGTTTATATGTGCATATATTATTTATTCTGAATTATCAGATAAGTTTATGATGCTATATAATTTATATGATATTTCATTTATGTATGCAATAAATGCAATAGGCGAAATTATATTTGATATTCTGATTAAGATTAGTGCAGTATATTTGGTTGTGGGGTTAATTGATTTGTTATATCAACGTAAAAAGTTTAATGATGATATGAT